>NZ_DJTK01000057.1:0-15827 GCF_002438225.1 Pseudomonas sp. UBA6310
CCGCGCGCACCAATGGCGTCCCAACGTTCCCCGGTGCGCATGGCGCACCCTGCGGCAGCGGCCCGGCGACGCACTCCCGTAGGGTGCGCCGCGCGCACCGATGGCGTCCCGGCGTTCCGCGGTGCGCATGGCGCACCCTACGGCAGTGCCCGGCGACGTACTTCCCGTAGGGTGCGCCGCGCGCACCGGCGGTGTCCGTGCGACGCAAGCCAGCCATCCGCCCATCGCCTGCCGCGCACGTCGCCGGCGTACACTGCGCGGCATGTCCGACTCCTCCCGCCATGTTCCCCATCACCAGATCACCGCGCCCGCGGTGTCCTGCTCGACCTGCGCGGCTTGTTGCTGTCGGCTGGAGGTGCTGCTGCTCGGCGACACCGGCGTGCCCGAACGCTACATCGACACCGCGGAGTGGGGCGGCGACGTGATGCGCCGGCTCGACGACGGCTGGTGCGTGGCGCTGGACCGGGACAGCATGCGCTGCACCATCTACGCCAACCGGCCGCAGGTGTGTCGGGACTTCGAGCTGGGTTCGGCGGAGTGCATGGACGAACGCGAGGGCATCGTCGACGCCTATCGCTAGGCGGGAGGGGGCGCCGCCGCACCGGGGGCACGGCGGCGGGAGCGGATCACTCCTTGGCGTCGAGTTCCTGGGGCTCGATCAGCGGCTTGCTCTTCCAGTGGCCGCCGCCCGGCAGCAGCAGGTTCAGGCCGATGGCGACGATGCCGCACAGCGAGATGCCTTTGAGGCCGATGTCGCCGTTGCCGATGACCATGCCGCCGATGCCGAACACCAGGGTCACCGAAACGATCACCAGGTTGCGCGCCTCGGCCATGTCCACCTGGTGGCGGATCAGCGTGTTCAGGCCGACCACCGCGATCGAACCGAACAGCAGGCAGAGAATACCGCCCATCACCGGGACCGGGATGCTCTGCAGGCCGGCGCCGAACTTGCCGATGAAGGCCAGGACGATGGCGAAGCCGGCCGCCCAGGTCATGATCTTCGGGTTGTAGCTCTTGGTCAGCATCACCGCGCCGGTGACTTCGGCGTAGGTGGTGTTCGGCGGGCCGCCGAACAGGCCGGCGGCCGAGGTGGCCAGGCCGTCGCCGAGCAGCGTGCGATGCAGGCCGGGCTTCTTCAGGTAGTCGTTGCCGGTCACGCCACCGACCGCGATGACCCCGCCGACGTGTTCGATGGCCGGCGCCAGGGCGACCGGAACCATGAACAGGATCGCGCCCCAGTGGAATTCCGGCGCGACGAAGTGCGGCATGGCCAGCCAGGGCGCGGCGGCGATGCCGGCGGTGTCGACCAGGCCGAAGGCGAACGACAGCCCGTAGCCGACAACCACGCCGGCGAGGATCGGCACCAGGCGGAAGATGCCCTTGCCATAGATCGCCACCAGCAGCGTGGTCAGCAGCGCCGGCATCGACACCAGCATCGCCGTGCCGTAGGGAATCAGCTGCGCGCTGGCGTCGCCGGTCTTGCCCATGGCCATGTTCACCGCCACCGGCGACAGGCCCAGGCCGATGGAGATGATCACCGGGGCGATCACCACCGGCGGCAGCAGGCGGTCGATGAAACCGACGCCCTTGATCTTCACCGCGAGGCCCAGGAAGGTGTAGACGAAGCCCGCGGCGACCACGCCGCCGAGCACCGCCGGCAGGCCGAACTCACCCTTGGCGACGATGATCGGCGCGATGAAGGCGAAGCTCGAGGCGAGGAACACCGGCACCTGGCGCCCGGTGACCAACTGGAACAGCAGGGTGCCGAGGCCGGCGGTGAAGAGGGCGACGTTGGGGTCCATGCCGGTGATCAGCGGCATCAGCACCAGGGCGCCGAAGGCGACGAAGAGCATCTGTGCACCGGAAATGATCTGCTTCCATAGCGGATCGTTGTACTGCTGCATGCTCAGTTGTCCTTCTGCTTGGTGCCGAAGATCTTGTCGCCGGCATCGCCCAGGCCCGGGATGATGTAGCCCTGCTCGTTGAGGTGCGAATCGATCGAGGCGGTGTAGATCGCCACGTCGGGATGCGCCTCGGTGACCGCCTTGATGCCTTCCGGCGCGGCGACCAGCACCAGCGCGCGGACTTCCTTGCAGCCGGCCTTCTTCAGCATGTCGATGGTGGCGATCATCGAGCCGCCGGTGGCCAGCATCGGGTCGATGATCAGCGCCAGACGCTGGTTCAGCTCGCCCACCAGTTTCTCCAGGTAGGTGTGCGCGGCGAGGGTTTCCTCGTTGCGCGCCAGGCCGACGACGCTGACCTTTGCACCGGGAATCAGGCTGAGCACGCCGTCGAGCATGCCGATGCCGGCGCGCAGGATCGGCACCACGGTGATCTTCTTGCCGGCTATCTTCTCCACCTGCACTTCGCCGCACCAGCCTTCGATGGCGCAGGTTTCCAGCGGCAGGTCGTTGGTCGCTTCGTAGGTCAGCAGCGCGCCGACTTCCTGGGCCAGTTCGCGAAAATTCTTGGTGCTGATGTCGGCACGGCGCATCAGGCCGAGCTTGTGGCGGATCAGCGGATGGCGGATCTCACGGATGGGCATGGGAATTGGTCTCCGGCGGGCAAAAAAATCGCGATAGAGTACTGCATTGGCTGGCTCAACGCGCGTTCCGAAGCATCTTGCATAGGCTATTTTTGCGCTGAGTCAGTTCCCCGCGAAGATGGCCGCCATCCCCCGCGGCCCGGCGCCGAACGATGTCGCCGCGGACTTGCGGGGCGGGTGCCGGATAGGTACCTTTGCCGCCCTTCAAAGCTGACGCCCCGATCAACTTCGCCGTCCCACTCAAGAGGAAACCGCCATGTCCGCCGAGCTCGCCCACATTCGCCAGGTGATGGCGGAAGCCGATTGCCTGCACACCGAAGCCGACGTGGAAGCGGCCATCGCGAAGATGGCGCTGGCCATCAATGCAGAACTGGCGGAGCGCAATCCGGTGGTGTTCTGCGTGATGAACGGCGGGCTGATCTTCTCCGGCAAGCTGCTGCCGAAACTGAATTTCCCGCTCGAGCTGTCGTACCTGCACGCGACCCGCTACCGCAACCAGACCAGCGGCGGGGAGCTGTTCTGGAAGGCCAAGCCGGAGATCTCCTTCATGGACCGCGACGTGCTGATCATCGACGACATCCTCGACGAGGGGCACACCCTGGCGGCGATCATCGACTTCTGCCGCCATGCCGGTGCCGCCAACGTGCACACCGCGGTGCTGGTGGACAAGGATCACGACCGCAAGGCGCGGCCGGACCTGAAGGCGGATTACGTCGGCCTGTCCTGCGTCGATCGCTACGTCTTCGGCTACGGCATGGACTACAAGGGCTACTGGCGCAACGCGGCGGGCATCTACGCGGTGAAGGGACTCTGAACCGTAGGGTGGATCGCGCCTTACCGGTCCACCGGGCGGTGTGACGGAGCGAGTAGGGCGGCTGACATCCGCGAGGCTCTGGCAACCGCCTCGGTGCGCATGGCGCACCCTACGGTGGCGAATCTGTAGGGTGCGCCGCGCGCACCGAACCGGTCTTCGTCCCTACAGCGCAATCTCTCCCTCCACCCAGCGCAGCGCCTTCTCCCTCGCCTGTTGCAGGTCGCGGACGTAGGCGAGCCGGCCTTCGTGGCGATGGATGCCGGCGCGGCGCAGCTTGAGGCGCACGCGCGGATGAGTGCCGACCAGTACCAGGCCGATGCCCTGTCGGCGGTAGTCGCCCAGCACGTTCTCCAGCGCCGCCAGCGCGGTCATGTCGAGCATCGGTACGGCGCTCAGTTCGACGATCACCACCTTCACTCCGGGGCTGAACTTGCGCAGCGCGCTTAGGGCCTTTTCCGCCGCGCCGAAGAACAACGGGCCGCGGATGGCGTAGGCGGCGACGTGTTCCGGCAGGTCCTGCAGCGCCTGGTGAAAGCCGCGCGGCAGGGCGGCGGTGTCGGTCAGCTCGCTCATCCGCTTGATGAACAGCCCGGCGGCCAGCAGCAGGCCTACGCCTACCGCCAGCACCATGTCGAAGACCACGGTGAGCGCCAGGCAGGTCAGCAGCACCAGCACGTCGCTGCGCGGGGCGATTCTCAGCGTGTGCAGCACGTGCGGCGGCTCGCTCATGTTCCAAGCCACCATCAGCAGCAGCGCCGCCAGCGCCGCCATCGGCAGGTAGCTGAACAGGGGCGCGAGCAGCAGCATCGCCGCCAGCACCACGCCGGAGTGGATGATCGCCGCCAGCGGTGAAAAGGCGCCGGCGCGCACGTTGGCGGCGCTGCGGGCGATCGCCGCGGTGGCGGTGATGCCGCCGAACAGCGGGGCCACCAGGTTGCCGATGCCCTGGCCGATCAATTCGGCATTGGGGTCGTGCTTGCTGCCGCTCATGCCGTCGGCGACCACCGCGCAGAGCAGCGATTCGATGGCGCCGAGCATGGCGATGGCGAACGCCGGTGCGAGCAACTGGTGGATCAGCTCGAAGCTCAGCACCAGTGGCTGGCCGTCCGCGCCGGGCAGGTTCCAGGGCCAGGCGAAGGCCGGCAGGAACGGCGGTATGCCGGGATGACTGACGCCATCCTGCAGGTAGCTGAAGCGTTCGCCGAGGGTCGCCACCGGCAGGCCGAGGCGCTCCAGCAGCAGCCCGAGGCACGCCCCCAGCAACAGCGCTACCAGGTGCCCCGGCACTTTGCGGCTGACCCGTGGCCAGGCGACCAGCAGCGCCAGGCAGGTGATTCCCACCAGCGCGTCGCCGAGTTGCAGACTGGGCAGCGCGCGCAGCAATGCGCCGAGTTGTTGCAGGTAATGCTGGGGGTGGCCGTCCAGGCTCAGGCCGAGGAAATCCTTCATCTGCAGGGTGGCGATGACGATGCCGATGCCGGCGGTGAAGCCCAGCGTTACCGGATAGGGCACGAACTCGATCAGCCGCCCCGCGCGCAGCAGGCCGAGGGCGACGAGGATCAGCCCGGCGAGCAGGGTACACAGCAGCAGGCCGCCGATGCCGTACTGCTGGGTGATCGGCAGCAGGATCACCACGAAGGCGGCGGTCGGCCCGGAGATGTTGAAGCGCGAGCCGCCGAACAAAGCGATCAGCGGCGCGCCGATCAGCACCGTGTAGAGCCCGTGCTGCGGCGGCACACCGACGGCGATGGCGAGCGCCATGGCCAGGGGGATGGCGATCACCCCGACGGTCAGACCGGCGGCGATGTCGCCGCGCAGGGCGTTCCATGAATAACCGGCGCGACGGGTCTGGCGCCAGGCGGCGAACAGCGGAGGAAAGGAAATCGACATGACGGCTCCAGGGCGGATGCCCGCCCAGTATACGGCGCGTCCCAGGCGCTTCGCATGACCTGAAGCGTCCGCCGCGTTGAGCCTCGTGCGCCGCGCGGAGTACACTGCCGGCCCCGTGAAATTCGCTGTGCTGGAGCCCAGAATGCGCAAAGACAAGAAACAGGTGATTGGTGAGGAAATCGGCGACGAGCCGATCAAGCTGTTTCTCGAGGTGGAGCCGGCCGATGACACGCCGCCCTCGCTGCACAAGCTGGTCAAGGCCTACCGCGGCCTGCGCGTCGACGACTTCGAGCGCTTCGTCCGCTTTTTCGTCGAGGCCGGCTACGACCTCGACGCCAAGGACGCACAGGGCAACGACTTCGTCGCGCTGATCCGCGACCAGCGCATGGCCGAGGCCTATATCGAGATCATCGAAGCCGCGCGCGGCTGAGCTTCTTCATCGAGCCGCCTCCCGTAGGGTGCGCCATGCGCACCGCCTGGCGATGCGGCGGACCCTGCCGGTGCGCGCGGCGCACCCTACGTTGAGCATCGAAGCATTGAGTCCGGCATAAAAAAACCGCCATCGCTGGCGGTTTTTTCATTTCTGGCGTGGCGTTCAGATCACGCCTTCCGCCACTTCCTGACGGGCGACCAGCTGCAGACGTTCGTTGCAGCGTGCGCTGACCTCGCGGTACAGCGCGGCGTCGCTTTCCAGCTGCTTCTCGCGAGCCGGGAAGATCTCCTGCAACTTGCTCGTCCACTGCTCCGAGCGAGCCTGCTCGGCGAAGCAGCGCTCGATCAGGCCGAGCATGATCGACACTGTCACCGAAGCGCCCGGCGAGGCGCCCAGCAGCGCGGCGATGGAACCGTCGCGCGAGGCGACCAGCTCGGTGCCGAACTGCAGCACGCCGCCTTTCTTGGCGTCCTTCTTGATGATCTGCACGCGCTGGCCGGCGATCTCCAGGCGCCAGTCCTCGGGCTTGGCCTGCGGGTAGAAGCGCCGCAGGGCATCGAGGCGCTGCTCCATGGACTGACGCACTTCGCTGATCAGGTAGCGGGTCAGGTCCATGTTGTCGCGCGCCACGGCCAGCATCGGGCCGATGTTGCCCAGGCGGATCGACAGCGGCAGATCGAGGAACGAGCCGTGCTTGAGGAACTTGGTGGTGAAGCCGGCGTAAGGCCCGAACAGCAGGGACTTCTTGCCGTCGACCACGCGCGTGTCGAGGTGCGGAACCGACATCGGCGGCGAGCCGACCGCCGCCTGGCTGTAGACCTTGGAGTCGTGCTGCCTGACCACCTCGGGGTTGTCGCAGCGCAGCCACTGGCCGCTCACCGGGAAGCCGCCGTAGCCTTTGCTTTCCTCGATACCCGAGGCCTGCAGCAGCGTCAGCGCAGCGCCGCCGGCGCCGAGGAACACGAAGCGCGCGTTGACTTCACGCTCGGCGCCGCTTTCGTTGTGCTTGATGGTGACCGTCCAGCCCTTGCCGGTGCGCTTGAGGCCGGTGACCTTCTGGCTGTAGGTGACGGTGCTGTTCGGCTGGCTGACCAGGTGCGCCAGCAGCGAGGTGGTCAGGGCGCCGAAGTTGACGTCGGTGCCGTTCTCCACGCGGGTCGCGGCGATGGCCTCGTCGGCCGCGCGGCCGGGCATCATCAGCGGCATCCAGCGCGCCAGGGTGGCCTTGTCTTCGCTGTATTCCATGGAGGAAAACGCGTGGTGCCCGGTCAGCGCGGCGAAGCGCTTCTTCAGGTACTCGATGCCGGCCTGGCCCTGGACGAAGCTCAGGTGCGGCACCGGATTGATGAAGGACTTCGGCGAGGCGAAGGTGCCTTTCTCCACCAGGTGCGCCCAGAACTGCTTGGACACTTCGAACTGGGTGTTGATGTGCACGGCCTTGTCGATATTGATCGTGCCGTCGGCAGCCTGTGGCGTGTAGTTCAGTTCACAGAGGCCGGCGTGGCCGGTGCCGGCGTTGTTCCAGGGGTTGGAACTCTCCGCCGCGCCGGAGGACATCGACTCGACGACTTCCAGACGCATGCTGGGGTCGAGTTCCTTGAGCAAGGCCGCCAGTGTCGCGCTCATGATGCCGGCTCCCACCAGCAGCACGTCCAGCGTTTCGTTTTCGTGTTGCGCCATCAACGCTTCTCCAAAACCTGCATCGTCAAAGGAAATGCAGACGACCTTTCAAGCTGAAAGCCGCAGGGGCCTCGAGTTCCGTCAATCGGAGTCGCGACCCGGTCGTCCTGTCCGGTCACGCGTCGATCGCCCAGGCAAGGCCTGTGGGGCAAGTCGGCGCGCAGTTCGCCCGTCTCCGCGAGGAGGAAGGCGCAAATGCCGTCAGTGGGTCAGGTGGAAGCGCTGTCTTTCTTGTTGGTTACAGACCTGTTCATGCTCGCCACACTCTCGTGAAGTTGTGAAAACCCGTCATCCCACGCTCTTTTGGAGTCGTGAACCTCGAAGTCGGTGCTGCCGGTTCCGCCGATCGGGGGCGATTAAACGCCGCCTTCAGGCAAATTGCTCTACGCAATTAGTGGAAGCTCGGCGCGGCGGGGCAGCACGCTTGGGCGACTCTCCTCGCCGATCGGTGGCGCGCGGGTCGCGCGATGGCCGTCGGCATGGGGTGCCCTTTTATAATCGGGGGCGATTATACCGGCGAAATCCCGGTCGTGGCTGCTCGCTTGTGACTTTCGTCCCCCGTCCGGTCAGCTCGGCGACACCCGCCTGAATCCTGCCCTCGGGTCGAACGATGGGATGTCCGATCGATAGAATCGGCGCGCCCGCAGTCATATGCCCAAGGCCCGTGAGAATCCGCTCCCGGCCGCTGTCGGCGCCACGCGACGCTCGTTATACTCGCGCCCATCAATGCCTACCAGGAGAGAAGAGCATGCGAAATCGCCTGTTGCTGAGTCTGTTCGCTGTCGCCAGCGTGACTCTTGCCGGTTGTGCCCTCAGCCCGCAGCAACTCGACCCGGATCCGAAGATCAATGCCCAGATCAACCCCGTTGGCCACGGCCAGCCGGTGGTGGTTCGCGTGGTGGACGGGCGTCCGTCGCCGTCGCTCGGTACCCGCGGTGGCCTGTACGCCGAAACCAGCACCATCAGCGTCGCGAGCACCAGCGTCGTGCCCAAGCTGCAAACCCAGGCCGAGGCCGCGGTTCGCCTGCTCGGCTTCACGCCGTCGGCCAACGCCTACAACGCGCCGCAGCTGACCATCATCCTTTCCGAGCTGAAGTACCAGTCGCCGAAGGACGGCGTGTACGTCACCGAGGCGGATATCACCGCGACCTTCCGCACCGAGGTGAAGAACAGCCAGCGCAGCTACAACGGCCGCTACGGCGCTTCGCTGAACCAGCGTTTCGGCAGCGCGCCGAACCAGCAGACCAACACCAAGCTGGTCAGCGACGTATTGAGCGATGCGCTCAGCCGCGTGTTCAAGGACCAGACCATCGGCCAGATGCTTTCGCAGTAAGCGCCCGGTCGATCGAGAAAGCCCGGTTCGCCGGGCTTTTTTGTGGGCGGCTGCCGGTCAGGGAGGGAGGGTGCACCATGGGCCTCCACGGTGCGCGCGGCGCACCCTACGTAAGGACCAACCATCGGCCAGATGTTGTTGCCGTGATCGGCAGGCGCCCCTCCGCGTAGGGTGCGCCATGCGCACCATGAGTCTGCACGGTGCGCGCGGCGCACCCTACGTAAGGACCAATCATCGGCCAGATGCCCTTGCCGTGATCGGCAGGCGCGCTTTGCGTAGGGTGCGCCATGCGCACCATGGGGCTGCGCGGTGCGCACGGCGCACCCTGCGGTGATCTGCTGGCAATGTGACATTCGTCGGAAAGCCACTACGGTGGCGTGGCGTTGGATAGACTCCTGCGCCGTATTCGCTGATGCCCGTGTGGCTTTCTCGCCGAGGTTTCGATGTCCCTGTCGTTCTGGCTTTCCAATCCCGCGCAGTCGATCAACCTGCTGGCGCTGTTCTTCGCCGTGGCCGGCAGCTGGGTGCTGATCGCACGCAGCTGCGTGGTGCGCTGTGGCGTCCGGTCGCCGCCGTGGAAGGGGCCGAGCCTCGGCGCGCGCGGCTGGACCGCTTCTTCAACCGCTTCGGCGGCGCCTGCCTGGGCGTGGCGCTGGTGGTTTCCTGGGAAAGCACACGGCTGTAACACGGACTCTGCGAACCAAGGAGAAGGCGACCGAGGTCGCCTTTTTCATGCCTCGCGCCGACGCTAGAGCGGCAGGCCGGCCTTGACGCGGTACTGGTTGCGCACGGGCGTGGCGTACTGCAGGACCAGATACGGGCGTTGCTCCGGCAGGCAGGCGTCCAGGCGTTTCTGCCATTCCTGCCGGGCGCGCGCCACTTCCGCTGCCGGGAACACCTGCTCGGCGCTGGGCACTTCCAGCGCCGGGTCGCGCTCGGCCCACATCGAATAGGCCAGGTAGTGCACCGGGAACAGCCGGTAATGGGCGAGGATGCGGCGGTCCAGCTCCTGAGCCAGGCCCTTGCTGTCGGTGAAGCCGCTGTCCACCACTTCGCCGAAGTTGATGTGCACCCGACCCTTGTAGCCGGTGATACCCAGGGCGATGCTGGTGTCGTCCTCGCCGGGCGATTTGACGTACTCGCCGGTGGTCGCGCGAATGCACAGCTCGCGCGCCTTGGCCTGATCGCAGGGGTCATACTCGTAGCTGATCGACACCGGGACCAGGCGCAGGCTGGCGATGACCGCGGCGAAGTCCTCGTCCTTGCGACTCATGTGGAACATCTTCAGGATCGCCGAATCGGTACGGTCGTCGCCGTCCTTGGCGCGACCTTCGGCCTGGGCGATCCAGATCGACTGGCCGTCGTTGCGGATCGAGTGGCTGATGTAGGCCGAGAGCAACTGGTAGGCGGCAAGCTTCTCGCGGCGACCAGTCAGCGAGCGGTGCACGATGAAGCTCTTGTTCAGGCGCATCAGGTCGCTGACGAAGGGCCGTTGCAGCAGGTTGTCGCCGATGGCGATGCGCGGGGTCGGCAGGCCGGCGTGGTACACCGCGTAGTTGACGAAGGCCGGGTCCATCACGATGTCGCGGTGGTTGGCGAGGAACAGGTAGCTGCAACCGGCCTTGAGCTGCTCCACGCCGGAGTAGGTGACACCGTCGGTGGCGCGCTCGATGGTGCGGTCGACGTAGGTCTCGATCTTGTCCTGCAGCGCGGAGACCGATTCGATGCCGCGCACTTCCTTGTTGAGGCGCCGCGCGATCAGCGGCTTGAGTGCCCAGCCGAACGGCCCGGCCAGTCGCGGGAAGCGGAAACGGGTAAGGATGTCGAGGAATTGTCGGTCGGCGAACAGGCGGGCCAGAACTGCTGGCACTTCGGCGTCGTCGTAAGGTCGGATGGCGTCGAATTCGCCCATCTTGTTCTCTATGGAAAGGGTCATGGGAATACGGTTGGCGCAGGCGTCGCGCTGCCGGAGTAAAAGGCGATTATACCTGCAAGTCGCATGGAGACCGTGATGCTCGAATCCCAGGAATATCAGTGCCCCTACTGCGGCGAATCGGTCGAGTCGCTGCTCGACCTCTCGGCGGGCGACCAGCACTACATCGAGGATTGCGCGGTGTGCTGCCGGCCGATTGTTTTCGATCTGCGCAGCGACGGCATTGACTGGAGTCTCGATGTGCGGCGGGAGGACGAATGAATGCGGCGAATCTACGAACCGCAGGACCTGATCGAGGCGGAGATGCTCATCGGCATGCTCGCCAGCGAAGGCATCGCCGTGCACCTCAGCGGCCGGCATCTGGTCGGCGCGCTCGGCGAGCTACCCCTGGGTGGCCTGCTTGGGCTGCTGGTGGATGATGCCGAGGCGCTGCGCGCGCAGGCCTTGATCGCCGCGTACAATGCCGCGCAACCGCTGGCTGCCGACGAGCCGGACAGCATTCCCGGTTCCCTGTTGTGTTGAGATAACCGCATGTCTGGACGTATCGCCCTGTTTCGCTGGACGCCTGCGCTGGCGGCGCTTCCGGGTTTTCCCGCCGATCACCGGCCGCACTGGAACCAGGCGCCGGGCGCCAACCTGCTGATGCTGCGCCAGGGCGAAGGCTCGCGCGAAGTGGCGCGGGCGCGCTGGGGGCTGACGCCGGCCTGGCTCACCGACCTGTCGCGCACGCCGGCGCACGCGCGCAGCGAAACCCTGGCCGAGCAGCCGATGTTCCGCGAGGCGTTCCGCGAGCGCCGCTGCCTGGTGCCGGCCAACGGTTTCTACGAATGGCGCGGCGCGCGCAAGCGGCCGTACTGGATCACCGGCGAGGCCAGCGTGCTGCACCTCGCGGCGATCTGGGAGGCGTATCCGGTCGGCGAAATCCTCTACCTGAGCCTGGCGCTGATCACCCAGGCCGCCGCCGACCTGCGTCGTCCGCTGTTGCTGGACGACGCCGAGCAGCAGCAGTGGCTCGATCCGCAGAGCAGCGACACGGCCCTGCGCGAGCTGCTGATCAAACCGCCGACGGCGCTGCGGGAACGCGCCCTGGCCGGCATTGTCAACGACCCGAAGGTCGACGCGCCCGAGTGCCTGACCCCTGCGTGAACCGGGCGATGTCGTCCTCGACCGACGTGCCGCTCGGTTGCCGCGCACCGACCCGCGGCCTAGCATACGGGCACTTTTCTGGAGAACCCCGATGACCAAACCCTTCTTCCTTTCCGGCCTGTGCGCGGCACTCCTGCTGAGCGGTTGCCAGGCCGTGAACACCACCAACGGCGGCGCCGTCGGCGTCGAGCGCAAGCAGTACATGTTCAGCATGCTGTCGACCGAGCAGGTCAACCAGATGTACGCCCAGTCCTACCAGGAAACCCTCACCGAGGCGTCGGGCAAGGGGCTGGTGGACAACAACTCGGCGATCGGCAAGCGCGTGCAGGCGGTCGGCAAGCGGCTGATCGCCCAGGCACCGGTGTTCCGCCCGGATGCCGCGCAATGGCAATGGGACATCAACCTGATCAAGAGCGATGAGCTGAACGCCAACTGCGGTCCCGGCGGCAAGATCATCGTCTACAGCGGCCTGGTGGAGCAGCTCAAGCTGAGCGACGACGAACTCGCCGCGGTGATGGGCCACGAAATCGCCCACGCCCTGCGCGAGCACGGCCGCGAGGCGATGTCCAAGGCCTACGGCGTGCAGATGGCCAGCCAGCTCGGCGCGGCCTTCGGTGTCGGCCAGGGCAGCCTGCAACTGGCCAACACCGGCGTGCGGTACCTGATGACCCTGCCCAACAGCCGCGCCAACGAGAACGAGGCCGACCTGATCGGCCTGGAGCTGTCGGCGCGCGCCGGCTACAACCCGAACGCCGCCATCAGCCTGTGGGAAAAGATGAGCAAGGCCAGCGAAGGTGCACCGCCGGAATTCATGAGCACGCACCCCTCGTCCAGCTCGCGGATCTCCTCGTTGCAGGCCGCGGTGCCGAAGGTCATGCCGTTCTATCAGCAGGCCAAGGGCGGCTAAGCCGCGACACGGTCATCGACCCGGACCGCGCGCGTCGCGGCCCCGGCGGGAAAGGGAGTTCTCTTGAAAGTCGCCATTTTCGGTGCCACCGGCCTGATCGGCCACCATGCGGCGCGCGCGGTACGAGCGGCCGGCCACGAGCTGGTGGTGATCAACCGACCTTCCTCGCGCACCGAGCGCGTGGCCTACCTCGAGCCGGAGCAGCGCTCCGCCGAGCTGCTCGACCACGCCGCGCTGTGCCGCGCGCTGGATGATCTCGACGGCGTGATCTTCTGCGCCGGGCACTACCCTGGGCGGCCGCGGCGCTGGCAGGACGAGGTGGTCAGCGCGCTGGACCAGACCAGCCACTTCTACGCCGCCTGCCGCCAGGTCCAGGTGCCGCGCATCGTCTACGTCGGCTCGGCGATCGCCATGCCGGTGCATCCGCAGGGCCTGCCCGGACATGAAGGGCTCTTCTACGAAGGGCTTCCGTCGTGGCACAACGCCTATCTGATGTGCAAATGGGCGCTCGACGAACAGGCCCGCGAGCAGGCGCGCAACGGTTTGCCGGTGGTCATCGGGATTCCCGGCATGGCCATCGGCGAATTCGATTTCGGCCCGTCCACCGGGCGCATCGTCACCACCATCGGCAACCGCGAGATGAGCCGGTACGTTCCCGGCCGGCGCAACCTGATCGACGCCGGCGAGGCCGGTGTCGGGCTGCTCGCAGCCCTGCAGAAGGGACGCGCCGGCGAGCGCTACCTGCTCGTCGGCCACGACATCGAGATGGCCGAGCTGACCGCGATGATCGCCGCTGCGCTGGGTGTCGAGGCGCCGCAGCCGCTGTCGCTGGTCCGCGCCAAGGCCATCGCCCGTCTCGGTCGGCTGCGCCAGCGGCTGACCGGATACGAGGCGCTGCTGGACGATACCGCCATCGCGGTGATGGCCGGCGGGCAGTTCCTCGACGGCCGCAAGGCGCGCGAGGAGCTCGGCTTCCAGAGCCGCGTGCCGCTGCATGAATCCCTCGCCCGGGCCATCGCCTGGTTCCGCGAGAACGGCTACCTGCGCGGCTGACGCAGGGTGGGTCAGGCGCATCGCCCGATGTGCCGGTCGCGCGCCGGTGTCCCGTGCGCCGTAACCCGCCGGGCGTGGTATCGCCGAACACCGCCTGGTGGGTTACGCGGCGCGGGCGTTTGGTGGGGACCTGTTGATCTGAGTACGCGCCGCTAACCCACCCTACGAAATGCAGTCCGGCGATCCACATCGACCCGTAGGGTGGGTCAGGCGCATCGCCCGATGTGCCGGTCGCGCGCCGGTGTCCCGTGCGCCGTAACCCGCGGGGCGTGGTATCGCCGAACACCGCCCGGTGGGTTACGCGGCGCGGGCGTTTGGCGGGGACCTGTTGATCTGCGTACGCGCCGCTAACCCACCCTACGACATGCAGGCCGGCGATTCGCGTCAGCCCAGCGTAATTACCCGTGCGGCGTTCCATCGGTGGGCTGAAGCCCACCCTACGGCGTTCGTCTGTTGCTGCAGCGCTACGCCAGCCATTGCACATGACACACGGCCACCGGCAGGCCGTGCGCCAGGCAGTAGTCGAGCCAGCGGATCTGGTTGTCCTGCAGGCGATCGCCGGGGCCTTTCACTTCGATCATCCGGTAGCGGCGTTCGGCCGGCCAGAACTGGATCAGGTCGGGCAAGCCGCTGCGGTTCGCGCCGATGTCCAGCAGGATGCGCTCGAAGCATCGCCTGAGGTGCTGCGCCGGTATGCACTGCAACGCCTGCTCCAGCAGCGTTTCGTCGAGCAGGCCCCAGGCGACGAAGGGCGACTGCAGGCCGAACTTGGCGGCGAAGGTGTCGCGGATGCGCTGGCGATAGGTGTCGTTCTCCAGCAGCGCCAGGCAGCCGTCGAACAGCGCCTGGCGGCGGCGCACGAAGTCGGTGTCGAGCAGGTCCGCCGGGGCGGCGTGGAAGGGGTGGAAGAACGCCCCCGGCAACGCGGCGAACAGCGCCGGCCAGCAGAGCAGGCCGAACAGCGAACCGATCAGGGTGTTTTCCACGTAGTGCACCGGGGCGTCGGTCTGCGTCAGGTGATCGCGCACCACGCCTTCCACCGAGGCTGGCACCGCCGGCGGCGCCAGCTGCAGGTCGAGGCGTTGTAGCGCCAGCGGTGTGCGGCGGGGACTGGCCGGCAGGCCGGCCTTGCGGCGCAGGCGCGGCAGCACGCGCGACAAGTGTTGGCGCTCGGCCTCGCTTTCCGGGTGTTCGCTGGCGTGCGTGGCGAGTTGCAGCGCCTCGTCGATGCGCTCGCAGCGTTCCAGCACGCGGATCCTGCGCAGGCGGGCACCGGCGTGGCAGCACCCGGCATAGATCCATAGCGCCTGCTGCAACTCGCCGAGGCGTTCGTGCTGCTGGGCGATGCGGAAGACCAGCTTGCCGCGGCGCGCCTCGATCCATGGATTCTCCAGCCGTTCCGGCAGGCTGGCGACGACCTCGGCCAGCGCCTCGCCCTGCTCGAAGCGTTCGCGGCAACGCTGCAGGCGCAGGTAGTCGTCGATGTCCTGGCGGTTGCGAAAGGCGCGGGAGGCCGCGGAAAACTCGACCTTCTCGTAGCGATGGATGCCGAGGTCGGCGAGGACGAATTCGGACCAGCCCTGGCGCAGGTTGCCGAAGAACATCAGCCGCAGGCGTTCGCCCAGCTCGACCATCAGCACGCGGTAGACGCACTCGTCGGCTTCGGCATGCCAGGCCTGCAGCGGCCGGCTTTCGTCGGCGAAGCGCTCGCGCAGGCAGGCCAGCAGCTCGCTCTTGTTCATCAGGTGCGCGCGCTGCAGGCAGTCGCCGAAGGCCGCGGCGATCTCCGCCTTGCGCAGCACGGCGAACAGTTGCTCCAGGCTCAGCGCCGGCGCGTCGTCGAGCCAGCCATGGCCGAGCAGCGGTTCGGCGGCCTGGTGCGGGCAGCCGATCTCGGCGTAGGCCAGCTTGCTGGCGCGGAACAGCTCGCCCTTGCGCATCAGCATGCGCACCAGCAGCGCACGCGAGGCCTGCGGCAGTTCGGCGAAGGCCTCGATGAAGTGCCGTTCGGCGCTGCACAGCAGATCGGCATAGCGCTCGCCGACCCAGTCCAGCACGCGCTGGAAGTTCGCCAGGTAGTAGAACGGGTCGGG
>NZ_DJTK01000057.1:16197-28294 GCF_002438225.1 Pseudomonas sp. UBA6310
TCCGATCGGAGGCGATCAACTCGAGCCACCTGCCTGGCGCAGCGTGGCGCGAAGGTCGTCGGCGCTGTAGGTCTCGCCGGGTTGCGGGTTCATGATGGCGTCCCAGCGGCGCAGATACTCTTCCATCGAGAGGCTGCGGCGGCTCAGGTCTTCGAGTGCCAGTTGCTTGATTTCGGCGGCGCTGTAGGGGCGTTCGGCCGGGTTCGGATGGCTGCTGCAGGCACCGAGAAGGAGCGCGGCGACCAGAAGAAGCGGGGTAGTGAATGCGTTCATGGCGGTTTACCTGAAAGGGTTTGTCTCTGGAGTGGTGACAGGCTAACGCCCGCTCCGAAGCGGTAGAAATCATCCGGTTCGATAGTGGTTATCGCTGCGCCGATGAGTCGTGCCGGGCCCTGGTTTTGACGGGTGCGGCAGGCTGCGGCCTAATAGCCGGCCCACGTCGTCCAAGGCTTCCCGAATGAGCGCTCCCCGCGTTTCCCTCGCCGGTTCCAGCGTCCTGCATCTGCCGGCCGGACCCTGGCGCAGCGTGCTCGACTGCCTCTGCGAGCGCTTCCCGGCGATCGACCGGCAGACCTGGCTCGAGCGCATGGCCCGCGGCCGCGTGCTGGACGCCGAGGGAATCCCGCTGGACGCCGCGCATCCGTATCGCGAGGGGCTGCGCGTGCACTACTTCCGCGAAGTGGCGCAGGAAGTGGCGATTCCGTTCGAGGAGCAGGTGCTGCATGTCGACGAACACCTGGTGGTGGCCGACAAGCCGCATTTCCTCCCGGTGATCCCGTCCGGCGGCTACGTCGAGCAGACGCTGCTGGCGCGTCTGATCCGCCGCCTGGGCAATCCGCAGCTGGTGCCGATCCATCGCATCGACCGCCTGACCGCCGGGCTGGTGCTGTTTTCCGCCAACCCGGACAGCCGCGCCGCCTACCAGGCGCTGTTTCGCCAGCGCAGCATGCACAAGCGCTACGAGGCGATCGGCGCGGCGCCGGACGGGGTGGCGTTTCCGCAACTGCGGCGGACCCGGCTGGTCGCCGCCGAGCCGTTCTTCCTCATGCGCGAGGGCGAGGGCGAAGGCGAAGCCAACAGCGAGACGCGCATCGAACTGCTCGAACGCAAGGGTTCCCAGGCGCGCTACCGGCTCTACCCGCTGACCGGCAAGAAGCACCAGCTGCGCGTGCACCTCGCCGCGCTGGGCGCCGGCATCGACAACGACCCGTTCTACCCGCGGCTCACGCCGTACCCCACCGACGACTACAGCCGGCCGCTCAAGCTGCTGGCCCAGGCGCTGGCGTTCGACGATCCGCTGAGCGGCGAGCGACGGACGTTCGAGAGTCGCCTGCGGCTCGACTGGTGAGGCATCGCTGTGCCGAATTCGTCGACCCCCAGGCCGATTGCCGACAAGAACGCGGCGCCTGAACACGCCACTGTTAGGCTTTCGTGAACCGCGCCGTCGCGGCGGTTTCGTACCCACGTGCAACGCATCCAGAGGAGCCCGTCGTGATTGCTTTGTCCCTGCAGGAAGTTCAAGAGCTGGCCGAGGCGATCCTTCGCCACCATGGTTTCAGCGAGCCCCACGTCCACGCGGTCGCCTGCGCGGTGCTCGCCGGTGAGCGCGACGAGTGCGCCTCCCACGGCCTCTGGCGACTGCTTGGCTGCATCGATACGCTGCGCGCCGGCAAGGTTTCGCCGGATGCCGAGCCCGAAGTGATCGACCAGGCGCCTTCGATCGTGCGCGTCGACGCCCGCGGCGGGTTCGCCCAGGTGGCCTTCGAGCGTGGCGCGCCGGTGCTGGTGGAGAAAGCCCGCGCCAATGGCATCGCCGCCCTGGCGATCAACCGCTGCGTGCATTTTTCCGCGCTCTGGACCGAGCTGGAAGTGCTCACCGAAGCCGGCCTGGTGGCGCTGGCCTGCACGCCGAGCCACGCCTGGGTGGCGCCGGCCGGCGGCAGCAAGCCGTTGTTCGGCACCAACCCGATCGCCTTCGGCTGGCCGCGCACCGGCAAGCATCCGTTCATCTTCGACTTCGCCACCAGCGCCATCGCGCGCGGTGAAATCCAGCTGCACGAGCGCGCCGGCAAGGCGATTCCGCTGGGCTGGGGCATCGACGCCGCCGGCCAGCCGAGCACCGACGCCAGCGCCGTGCTCAACGGCGCCATGCTGACCTTCGGCGGGCACAAGGGCTCGGCGCTGTCGGCGATGGTGGAACTGATCGCCGGGCCGCTGATCGGCGACCTCACCAGCGTCGAATCGCAGGCCTGGGATGCCGGCAGCAAATCCTCGCCCTACCACGGCGAGCTGCTGATCGCCCTCGACCCGAAGCGCTTCCTCGGTGACGCGGTGGACCAGCACCTGGCCCGCGCCGAGGCGTTGTTCGACGGCATCCAGAACCAGGGCGCGCGCCTGCCCTCGCAGCGCCGTTACGAGGCCCGCGAGCGCAGTCTGCAAGAGGGCGTGAAGATTCCCGAGAAGCTCTACGAGGATCTGCAGGGCTTGCTGGCGTAAGGCCCGCCCCGACGACGGGGCAGGCTTTCTTTCCCTGGCGGGCGCGGGCGCCTCGTGCGGCTCCCGGGCGGGACGCCGATCAGGGCGCGATCGCCACCGGCACCGATTTCACCCAGCCACGCAAGCTCAGGTACAGGCTGCGCCCGGCCTGGCTATCCACCAGGCGTCCCCGCTCGACGTAGCGGCTGTCGCCCAACTGATAGCTCAGCGTGCGTTCCGGGTTGTTGCTGCTGGCGAAGTGCCGGGTCTTCCAGTCCAGCAACAGCACCCGCACGGTTTCATCCACGCCGGCCCGCAGCGCGGCCTGGTAGGGTTTGCCCCGCTCGGCGGCCCAGTCGGCCAGGCAGTCCTCACAGGCGAGCGGGGCGCTGTGCACTTCGATGCGACCCTGGTAAAGCGCGCTGCGACCGAGCATCAGCCGTACCTCGCTGATCACCCGCACGCTGTGCAGGTCCTGGCTGAGCAGCGCCTGGGGCGCGATGTCCAGCGTCAGTGCCGCGGACGGGTTGCTGGGGCGCCCGGCGTTGGCGAACGCGTCCGCGAAGGCATTGTCGTACCAGCCCTCCAGGTTCTGCGCGGCAATCGCCTCGCGCAGGCCCGCCACGCGCTTGTCGGCTTCCGCCTTGGCCTTTCCCTGCACCGCGTTCTGGTTCATCTGCGCCACGATCAGGCTGCCCAGCACCACGCCCGCGGCTACGCCGGCGCCGCTGCCGTTGCCCGCCATGCCATTGGCTGCCGCGTTGCGGGCGGCCATGTCGATGCTGGTGGCGGTGCCCAGGCCGCTCTGGACCGCGGCGCTGCCGTCGTGCGCCTGCTCGCCCCCTACCAGCCGTTCGCTGCCCGGCGCCACCTGCACGCGGAAGGGCTGGTCGAGGTTGTTCGCCAGCTCCGTGGTCATGCTCGGCTTCAGCGACCTGGACGGCGCGCATCCGCCCAGCAGCGCCAGGGCGATCAGCAGCGCGAGGCCGCGGTTGCAGCGCGCGCTCATGGTTGCACGGCGGAAATCTGCTGCGCCTTGAACGGCAGCATCAGGTTCTGCTGCGTCTGGTCCAGCGCCTGGTAGTAGGTGTTGGTCAGGTTGGGGAATTCCGGGCCCTCGTCCCACTCGCCATCGACGACGCGATTGGTGGTGAAGGGCTGGTAATACAGCAGGCGGTTGTCGTCGAGGTCGATGACGTAGGCGGAGACCACCACCTGGGTAATCGGCGCGCTGGTGGGGATGAAACCGTAGTAGGTGCGGTAGGTGCCGGTGCTGGCCACCGCGAACACCACCAGCTTGTCGACGTTATGCGTGGCCTTGAACGAGGTGTAGTCGAGCTTGGAGTAACCCAGCTTGGCGCCCTTGACGGGCTTCAGTGCGTTCAGCTTGAGCGGTTGCTCCAGCACCGTCGCCTGGTAGCCACGCTCGGTGAGCGTCTTGGCGACCTCCTTGGGAAAGTCCTTCAGGCTGCTGGTGTCCCAGGTCTCGACCTTGCTGCGCATCGTGGCGGATGCGGCGGTGTTGATGGCGACATCCAGCAGGCCCTGCTGGCCGGCCATCAGCGCTTGTGGCTTGGGTACTTCGGTGATGGCGATGCCGATGCGTTCGTGCTGATCGGCCCAGAAGGCCTGGTCCAGCGGCACGGGTCCCTGCGGCGTGGCGCAGCCGGTGAGAACGAGCAGGAACATGACGGGTAGGGCAAAAAGGGCGCGGCGAATCCGGTCCATTGGACGTTCCTTCTATCGATCCTTGATAAGCGCTGGAGCGCTGACGATGCGGCTGATGGCACATTGCCGGCCGCGGCGGCGGATAGTACCGCAAACCGCCGGGATTTGGCCCAGCGGTTCTTCCGCGCAGCAGGCGCAGCGCGAGTGGATCGGACGAAACCCGAAGGCAACGCGATCGAAGCCGCGCGGGCGTGACGTTCTGCCCAGCCCGCCAGGGGGCTTACAACGCCTCGCGGCTCGGCGTGCCATCCACCAGCCGCTGGATGTTCAGCGGGTTAGCGTTTTGTAGCGCCTCGGGAAGGAAGGCGTCCGGGTAGTTCTGGTAGCACACCGGGCGCAGGAAGCGGTCGATGGCCAGGGTGCCCACCGATGTGCCGCGGGCGTCTGAGGTCGCCGGGTACGGCCCGCCGTGCACCATCGAATCGCAGACTTCCACGCCGGTCGGGTAGCCGTTGAGCAGCAGGCGCCCGGCCTTCTGTTCCAGCAGCGCCAGCAGGTCGCCGTAGGCGTCCAGGTCCGCCGGTTCGGCGATCAGGGTCGCGGTGAGCTGGCCGTGCAGGCCGTGCAGCGCCTGGATCAGCTCGGCCTTGTCGGCCACTTCGACGACGATGGTTGTCGGGCCGAAGACCTCTTCCTGGAGCAGTTCGTCACCGTTGAGCAGCAGGCTGACGTTGGCCTTGAACAGCTGCGGTCGGGCCTGGTTGCCTTGCTGGGTCGAGCCGGCCAGGTGGGTGATGCCCGGATGCTGGTGCAGGTTGTCCAGGCCGTGGCAGTAGCTCTTCAGGCCGCCCGGGTTGAGCATGGTCTGCGCCGGCTGGTCGCCCATCAGCGCGGCAAAGCGTTCGAGGAAGGCACTGAATTCCACTGACTTGATGCCGATCACCAGGCCGGGGTTGGTGCAGAACTGCCCGGCGCCGAGGACCACGGAGCCGGTCAGCTCGGCGGCGATCTGCTCGCCACGGGTCTTGATCGCCTCGGGCAGCAGGAGCATCGGGTTGATGCTGCTCATCTCGGCGAACACCGGGATCGGCTGCGGGCGCGCCGCCGCCATGTCGCACAGCGCGCGACCGCCGCGCAGCGAGCCGGTGAAGCCCACGGCCTGGATCGCCGGGTGCTTGACCAGCGCTTCGCCCACGCCGCCGCCGTAGATCATGTTGAACACGCCTTTCGGCATGCCGGTTTTCTCGGCCGCGCGCACGATGGCGTCGGCGACGAATTCGGCCGTGGCCATGTGCCCGCTGTGGGCCTTGAACACCACCGGGCAACCGGCGGCCAGCGCGGCGGCGGTGTCGCCACCGGCGGTGGAAAACGCCAGCGGGAAGTTGGAGGCGCCGAACACCGCGACCGGGCCGAGGCCGATGCGGTACTGGCGCAGGTCCGGGCGCGGCATGGGCTGGCGATCCGGCAGCGCGCGGTCGATCCGTGCGCCATAGAAATCGCCACGCCGCAGCACCTGGGCGAACAGGCGCATCTGCCCGCTGGTGCGGCCGCGTTCGCCCTGGATGCGCCCGGCCGGCAGCGCGGTTTCCTGGCAGACCAGGGCGACGAAGTCATCGCCCAGCGCATCGATCTCGGCGGCGATGGCATCGAGGAAGTCAGCGCGCCTGGCCGCCGACAGCGTGCGGTAGGTCGGATAAGCGGCTGCGGCGGCCTTGGCGGCGGCATCGACCTCGCCAAGCGTGGCCTGGTGGAAATCGTAGGGCAGCTTCTCGCCGGTGCTGGCGTCGATGCTGTGCACGACGACGTCGCCCAGGGCGCTGCGCGCGCCGTTGATGTAGTTCTGTCCGAGTATCTGCATGTTGGTTTCTCCCGTGCTGGAAATGAAAAAACGGCCATAGCCGGCCCCCTGAGCGCGGGAGCGGCGATATGGCCGTGCGGGGGCGGGCGTGGCTTACAGACCGACGTCCGGCAACTGAGGACGGTTCGCCAGGGCCTTGGCCATGATGGCCTCGACGTGGGCGCGGTCTTCACCGCGCAGCAGCAGGCGCGGCGGACGGGTCAGTTCGCCGCCGCGGCCGGCGATGGCTTCGCAGAGCTTGATGCACTGCACGAGGTCGGCGCGCGCGTCGAGGTGGAGGATCGGCATCAGCCATTCGTAGATAGGCATGGCTTCGGCGAAACGGCCGGCCTTGCACAGGCGGAAGATGGTTTCGCCTTCCTTCGGGAACACGTTGGACATGCCCGACACCCAGCCCTCGGCGCCGACGGCCAAGCTTTCCAGCACCACGTCGTCGAGGCCGGCGAAGAGGATGAAGCGGTCGCCGACTTCGTTGCGCACGTCGATGAAGCGGCGGGTGTCGCCGGAGGAATCCTTGAAGCAGACGACGTTGTCGCAGTCGGCGAGGGAAATGAGGATGTCCGGGGTGACGTCGTTCTTGTAGATCGGCGGGTTGTTGTAAACCATCAGCGGCACGTCGGCGTTCTTCGCCACGTAGCGGTAGTGCTCGGCGGTTTCGTAGGGCTTGGAGCCGTACACCAGCGCCGGCATCAGCATGACGCCGTCGACGCCGGCCTTGCGCACCAGGTTGGCGGTCTTGGCCGCCGCCACGCTGGTGAACTCGGCGACGCCGCAGATCACCGGCACGCGGCCCTTGGCGGCGTCCACCGCGACTTCGGTGACGGCGATCTTCTCTTCAGCGGTCAGCGAGGTGTTTTCACCCACCGAACCGCAGACCACCAGGCCGGAGACGCCGTCGCGGATCACGTTGGAAATGACCTTGTGGGTCTCCTCGAGGTTGATCGAGAAATCGTCGTTGAATTGGGTGGTGACAGCGGGGAAAACGCCGCTCCAGTTGACCGCTCTGCTCATGGGATCTGTCTCCGGGTGCTAAATGTATTTCGTATACGATAATTGAAAGGCAATGATTTGCCACGCTTTTCTTTTCGCTCCGACGGCCGGAGCGGGTGTTGCAACTGCGTTTCACGGATTGCCGGGGATGTCGCTCCTGGTGGCCTGGCAATCGTTCCGCGCCGGTCGATGGCATCCACGCACCGGCGTTTTTCTAGATCTTCAATTCCACCGGCCAGGTATCGGAAAGCCGGTAGCCGGTCGGCCAGGGGTCGCTCGGGTCCAGCAGGTGCTGGTGGGTGCCGGTGATCCAGGCGCGTCCCGAGAGGCAGGGATAGATCGCGGGGCGACCGGCCACTTCGGTCAGCGAATCGATCCGGCAATGGAATTCCGAGCCGATGATCGAGCGGCCGATGAAGCGCTCGCCGACCTTCAGCTGGCCCCTGGCATGCAGCACCGCCATGCGCGCCGAACACCCGGTGCCGCAGGGCGAACGGTCGATCTTGCCGGGGCGGATGACCACCGCGTTGGCGGCGCTGGCGACGCCGTTCACGTACTCCACCGGGGCGGCGATCTGGCAGAACGAGATGTGCCCCCAGTCCGGGTTCAGCGGGTGCACGAAACCGAGCTGCTGGTTGGCCGCCTGGGTGATCTTCAGGCCCACCGCGACCAGGTCGGCAGCCTCGTCGGCGCTCAGCGAGAAGCCCAGGCGCCGCGCATCGACGATGGCGAAGCTGTCGCCGCCGTAGGCGGTGTCGACGGGAATCGAGCCGATGCCCTCTACCTCGATCCAGGCATCCAGCCTGTCGACGAACGACGGCACGTTCTTCACCTCGACCCGTTCGGCCTTGCCGTCGCGGCAGTCGGCGATCACTTCCACCAGGCCGCCCGGCGCCTCCAGGGTCAGCCGGGTCTGCGGTTCGCTCATCGGCAGGATGCCGCTGTCGAGCAGCACGGTGGCCACGCACAGCGAGTTGGAGCCGGACATCGGCGGCACGTCGGCCGGCTCCATGATGATCCAGCCCATCTGCGCCTTCGGGTTCTTCGCCGGCACCAGCAGGTTGACGTGGCGGAACACCCCGCCGCGCGGCTCGTTGAGCACGAAGTTGCGCAGGAAGTCGTCATTCGCGATCCAGCGCGACTGTTCCCACAGCGTATCGCCGGGAGGCGGCGCGACGCCGCCAACGATCACGTCGCCGACCTCGCCTTCGGCGTGGCAGCTGACCACGTGGATGACCTTGCTCGAACGCATGATCCAGCCCTTCTCAGTTGATCGACTTGAGGAAGTCGATGGTTTCCGGCTTCTGCGGGTTGCCGATCACCTGATCGGGCGTGCCGATCTCGTGCACCAGGCCGTTGCGGAAGAACGCCACGCGGTCGGAGACGTCGCGGGCGAAGCGTATTTCGTGGGTCACCAGGACCATGGTCATGCCTTCCTCGGCGAGCAGGCGCATGGTGTCGAGCACCTCGCCAACCAGTTGCGGGTCGAGCGCCGAGGTGGCTTCGTCGAACAGCATGTAGTCCGGCGACATGGCCAGCGCGCGGGCGATCGCCATGCGCTGCTGCTGGCCGCCGGAAAGCTTGCCGGGGAACACCTTGAGCTTGTCCGCGAGGCCGACGTGGGTGAGCTGCTTCACCGCCATTTCCTCGGCGTCCTGCTTGCTCCGGCCGAGCACCTTGCGCGGCGCCAGCATGACGTTCTCCAGCACGGTCAGGTGCGGGAAGGCGTTCCACTGCTGGAAGACGATGCCGATCTTCTGCCGCAGCTTGTTGATGTCGGTGCCGGGCGCGTGGACCTCGGTGCCGTCGACGCGGATGCTGCCGCTCTTGATCGACTCCAGGCCGTTGATGCACATCAGCAGGGTCGACTTGCCGGAGCCCGAGCCGCCGATGATCGAGACCACCTCGCCCTTGTTCACCGTCAGGCTGACGCCCTTGATCACGTCCAGCTCGCCGAAGGATTTGTGTACGTTGTCGATCTCAATCATTTTCCTGCCACCTTGTTTCCAGCCGGGCGCCCAGGCGGGCGACCACCAGGCTCATGACGTAGTAGATGAGTCCCGCGATGCACAGCACCAGCAGCGGCTCCTGAATGCGCGTGACGATGGTCTGCGAGGCGCGCAGCAGTTCGACGATGCCGATCCACATCACCAGCGCGGTGTCCTTCATCACCGACAGCACCAGGTTCAGCCAGCCGGGAAAGGCCACGCGGGTGGCGATCGGCAGGACGATGTAGCGCAGGTCCTGCAGGTAGCTGAGGCCCAGCGAGCGGCTGGCGCGGCGCAGGTTGAACGGCACCGCCAGCACGCCGCTGCGGACGATCTCGGTGCAGAACGCCGTGGCGTAGACGCCGAGCACCAGGCAGGCGACGGTGAAGGCACTCCAGTTCAGCCCGGCGATGCTCTTCAGCGAGTTGAACAGCACGAACTGGATCAGCAGCGGCACGCTGCGGAACACGTCGAGCAGCCAGGACAGCGGCAGCGTGGCCCTTGGCAGCAGCGCGCGGAGCAGGCCGCAGAGAACCCCGGCGACGGTGCCGATGGCCATCGCGCCGAGGGTCAGCAGCAGGGTGATCCAGGCGCCCTGGAGGAGGAACAGGAAATCGTTCCAGGTGAAGCTGGTGGAGAACATGGTCAGCCTCTCAATAGCGGAACAGGCGCCAGGACAATATCCGGGCGACCGCCACGATCGCCTTGGCGATCAGGTAATAGAGCACCGCGGCCAGGGCGAAGAACTCGAAGGTGCGGAAGGTCCTCACGTTGTAGTCCTGGGTCACGCCGGTGAGGTCGTTGTTCAAGCCGACGATCACCCCTAGCGAGGTCATCAGCACCGCCCAGACCATCTGGTTGGTCAGCGGGTAGAAAACGATCCGCAGCAGTTGCGGCACCACGATCAGCCGGTACGCCTGGGCCGCGCTCATGCCCAGCGAGCGCGCGGCGCGCAGCTGGGTATCGGGCACCGCCTTGAGGCCGCCGCGGAAGTTTTCCGCGAGGTAGCCGGCGTTGTTGAAGGTGATCCCGGCGAGCAGGGCGAACCAGGAGCTGACGTGCAGGCCGAAGGAGCCCAGGCCGAAGTAGAGGATGTAGATCTGGAACAGCGACGGCGTGTTGCGCGCGATGGATATCCAGGTCGCGGCGAAGCCGCGCAGCACCGGGTTCCGGCCCTGGTGCATCAGCGTCAGCAGCAGCGCGATGATCACCCCGAAGACCATCGACAGGGCGGCGGTCTCGAAGGTCACCCAGGCGCCGGCGAGCATGTCCGGCAGCGCCTTGTAGGCGGCGCGCCAGTGGAAGGTGTAGTCAAACATGGGCGGGTTCCTCCGTGGCTTCGCCGAGCTGCAGCCAGGCCGGCAGACGCCCGCTGGCGCGCCCGCTGCAGGCGGCGTCGACGCATTCGGCGAGGCTGCCGAAATGCACCCGACGGCCGACCAGCCCCGGTGCGTAGTGGGCGTACTTGCCCGAATTGGTCATCAGGGTGCGCGCGGCGGGCGGAATCACCGGTTCGCCGAGCATGCACCAGCAGGTGTCGGTGACGAATTGCGCGCCGAAGGCTTCCAGCGTGGCGACGTGGCCGGCATCGCGGGCGCGTTCGTGGATCGTCCGGCCGCAGGTGATCACCAGCGCGGTGTCGGCATGCTTGCGACGGCCGGCGCAGAGCGCGGCGAGGCGCGCGCATTCGCTGAAGGAGAAGTGCGGATTGCCCAGCGAGACCAGGTCGACCCGTGGCTCCTCGGCGCTGTTCAACTCCCACCAGCTTTCCAGCAGGTCCATGGCGCTGACGCGCAGCAGCCGTGCCGGCGCCTGGCCGCCCAGGGCGCGCTCGGCGCTGGGCGCTTCCGGCGTCACCCCGGCGATGTGGAACATCGGCGCGGCCGAGGTGGTGGCGAAGGCAGCGCCGAAGGCTTTCAGGTCGTCGAGGTCCGGCTGTGCGTGCTCCAGGCCGCAGATCACCGGGATCTCGCTGCCGCAGAGCAGGCCGACGTGGTAACCGAGCAGCGGGTAGAAGGCATCGTCCAGTTCATCCAGCGCCGGCAGCTCGATGCGCAGGCTGGCGTGGCGCTGGCCCGGCAGGTGGCAACCGCTGAGCGGCGCGCGGCCGGTCAGGGCGATGCAGATGTCCAGGTAGTCGGGGTACTTCAGGGTGCGCGCGCCGAGCACGCTGTTGGCGTAGACCACCGCGTTGGATTCGGCCCAGACGATCTGCTCGCCGAGGCGCGGCGCGCTGTCCAGCAGGTAGGGCGCGCAGGTGAAGCTGACCTGCGCGCCCATCTCCAGGTAGGCATCGCCGAGCGCGGCCGCGGGCTCGCCGAAGGCGGCGTCGATGCCCTGCTCGCGCCAGCGGCGCTTGTCCACCGAGATCGCGTTGAGCGTGGTCGGCACCTTCACCTGGGCGCCCCATTCCACCAGTTGGCGGGCGAAGCGCAGACAGGCCGGGCCGGTGTAGATGCAGCCGTCGATGTGCGCCTGGGTGATGTCCAGCAGCGCGTTGGCGCCCTGCAGTTCGGCCATTCGCACGATGATGCCCATGGCCACCTGCGCGGCCTTGCCGTGGATGCCGTCGAGCATTTCGCGGTCCTGCGCGCTGAGCGTCAGGCAAGGCGCCTCGGCGACGACGGTTGCCGGCGCGTCGTCGAGCGCGGCCGGTGCGCTGGCGAAACCGTCGACCCGGTTGCCCGACACCCGCACGTGGCGCGCCTCGCGCAGCGCGGCGAAGGCTTCGCGGCCAAGGGCGACCACCGGGATCGAGCGGCCGAACATCTGCTCGGCGATCAGTACGCCGAGGGTGAGAATGTCGTCGACCTGCTCCAGCAGCAGCGCTGCCGGAGCGTGGCCGTTGAGGATCAGTTCCAGCATCACGCTGCTGCCGGTGCAGGAGCCGCGACCGCTGGGAATCGCCAGCACGCGATCGGTGACGATGGCGCCGCTGAGCGGGTGGTGGCGGTCGATGACTTCGCCGCTGAACGGGTCGATGCCGCCCCAGAAACTCAGGCCGAGATCGGCATGCAGCAGCTCGCCTTGCGCCGATCCGGCCACCAGGGCGCGGCCGCTTAGCGATACGTCGGGCATGAAGTCGTTCCCATGAAAGTAGGGTGCGCCCTGCGCACCG
>NZ_DJTK01000030.1:0-56771 GCF_002438225.1 Pseudomonas sp. UBA6310
GCGGCTACGAGCTCTACACCCATCGCCACAGTGTCGTATCGCGCAGCCTGGCGCTGGTCCTGGCGGCGCTGCTCCTCTACTTCCCGGCCAACCTCCTCCCGATCATGCGGCTGGATCTGCGTTCACGTGACCTCATCAAAGCGGCTGGAGTTGCTCGTGAAGTCGTCCGTTTTGCGTCAGTTCCATGAATTCGTCGCCCAGCCTGCTACTTTCTTCCATCGCCTTTCGCCAGTAGCGCTCTCTACCTAAGTCGTCGCCCAGGAAACGGGTGAAGTCCTTGCGGTCCGGCAGCTTGCCGTGGGGAAGGCGACCTAGATAATCCTTCGAAGGGGAAACCAGCAGGACGTTTTGAAGGCGTTCGCTGCAGCCCTTTCGCCAGGGAAGCGCCTTATCGAACCAGCCAGGAATGACCTTATCGGTGAAGTGCGGGTAAAGCACTACACCTTCTCCCGTATAGGGAAGGTCGAGGTGGTAGTCGAGCAGGCCACCGTCTCGATAGGTCCCGGGGCCCAGGCCGGGAATATCTTTTACTCCTTCCATCACCATGGGGATCGAGCCCGAGGCCAGTAATGCCTGGCGCAGGTTGCCGGTGTCCAGCGGCAGGTAGCGTGAGGGAAAGTCGCTGAGCGCGGCCAGTGGGGGTGGCAGGCGACTGTCGTGCAGAATGACGCGCTCGAAATGGCGGGCGAGGCGAGGGCGGCCTAGCAGATTGCTGCCGGCCACCGACGAGAGGCCAAGGCCGAGGCGGCCTCGGTGATCGGCGGACAGCAGCCCGTTGCTTTTAACCACGACGATGTTCAGCCGATTCAGCGGTGAATTCAGGATGTCTGCATCCTGGCCGGCGAGCAGTTCATCCAGCATGCGGATACAGGCGCGGCTGACTTCGGCCATGCTCACGCCCTTGGCGAAGCGCTGCGATGTGTACAGCTCGCCCAGTCGACGAATCCCGTCGACCGGGTCGGGCAGGCAGGCACTGGCGAAGCGCCAGGAACCGATCGATGCGCCGATCAGCGACCGTTCCCGCGGCGCGCCAGGTAGCCATTCCCCGAACAGTGCGAGATCCAATCCCTGGATACCCAGTGCCTTGGGGCCGCCGGCCGCTCCGGGTAAGATGCCGACGTCCTCGGCGTGCAAACCCCGCTCGCGTATACGCGTCAGGGCTCGCGCACCGGCGCGGAGGGAAAGGGCAGGGAATTTGATATGGATGGCGGTCATGCTGGGCTCCGGTTCTAGCGCACGATTATAAGGATTCGTACGGCTCGCCCAAGCAGCCTTCATGGGCCGAATGATGGGGATGTCCTCGCCGGATGCTTCGATACCTGTGGTTCAGTTTGAGTTAAGCGGCGTTGGATAGTCTGTGCTTGTCCAAACAAAACACAGGAATCCAAAAGATGAATGCCAAGATCACTGCCCTTTTTGCTGCCGCCGCCTTTGCCTCCCTTACCAGCCTGGCGCAGGCCAAGGACCTGGGGCCGGATGAAGCGCTGAAACTGCGTGACGCCGGCACGGTCCAGAATTTCGAGAAGCTGAACCAGGCCGCGTTGGCCAAGCACCCGGGTTCGGTGATCGAGGAAACCGAATTGGAAGAGGAATATGGGCGCTATCTGTACAAGGTAGAGCTGCGCGACAAGCAGGGTATCCAGTGGGACCTGGAGCTTGACGCCACCAATGGCCAGGTACTGAAGGATCACCAGGACGATTGATGAAGCGATTTACCCCTTTCTGCTCGGCGCTGTTCGCCTCTTTTGTTCTGGCCCTGGTCGTGCCTGCTTCCGCACGCGACCTGGACCAGGACGAGGCTCTGCGCTTGCGTGAGAAAGGCATCATTCAGCCGCTGGAAACGCTGCTGCAAAACGCCCTGGGGCGCCACCCCGGGGCGCGTTTGCTGGAGGCTGAGCTTGAGGAAGAGGACGACGTGCTCGTCTATGAGATCGAGCTGCTCACCAGCGAAGGCGTGGTGCGCGAGATCGAGCTCGATGCGTCGACGGGCAGGATTCTGAAGGACGAGGAAGACGACTGATGCGCCTGTTGCTGGTGGAGGACAGCGTACCGCTGGCCGACGAACTGATCGCCGATCTCAGCGCCAAGGGTTACGCCGTGGATTGGCTGGCGGACGGCCGCGACGCCCTCTATCAAGGGGCGAGCGAGCCCTATGACCTGATCATCCTCGACCTGGGATTGCCCGGTAAGCCCGGGCTCGAACTGCTCGCCGAGTGGCGCGCAGGGGGGCTGAGCGTACCCGTGCTGATCCTCACGGCGCGTGGTTCCTGGGCCGAGCGCATCGACGGGCTCAAGGCCGGCGCCGATGACTATGTCACCAAACCCTTCCACCCCGAGGAACTGCAGCTGCGTATCCAGGCGCTGCTGCGGCGTTCCCACGGGCTGGCCAATCAGCCGCACCTGGAGGCATCAGGGCTGCAGCTGAACGAATCCGAGCAGACGGTGAGCCTGGAGAATCGCGTCACCGAGCTGACCGCGGGCGAATTCCGCCTGTTGCGATACTTCATGCTGCATCCCGGGCAGATTCTTTCGAAAACCCGCCTGGCCGAACACCTCTATGACGGCGAGACCGAGCGCGACTCGAATGTGCTCGAGGTCCACGTGAACCGGCTGCGCGGCAAGCTCGGCCGCGAGGTGATCGAGACCCGTCGCGGCCAGGGTTATCGCTTCGCCGGTATCAAGGCTTGAGGTCGATTCAGCGGCGTCTTGGACTCGGGCTCGGCGGTGCGCTGCTGGTGGTTGGGCTGCTTCTAGCGCAGACGAGCCTCTGGCTTTTCGAGTCGGGCCTGCGCCGGTACTTGGAAGACAACCTGCGGGACGACAGCGAGGCGCTGCTCGCGGCGCTGGTACGCGGCCAGAATGGCCCGCAACTGGACGAGTCGCGGGTCGGTCCGGCCTTCCAGCAGCCGCTTTCGGGGCACTATTTCCATATCGACGTGGACGGCAAGACCTGGCGCTCGCGATCGCTGTGGGACAGCGCGCTCCCGTTGCCGGACAAGCCGGGCCTGATGGAAACGTTGGCGAACGGTCCGCAGGCGCAGCAGTTGCTGGTCTATCGCGCCGACTACCGACGGCTCGGGCGCTCGCTGTCGATAACGGTGGCGCAGGACTACACGCCGATTCTCGACAGTTTCCGACGCGTCCGTATCGTCGGGCTGGCACTCGGCGCGGGGGCCTTGTTGCTGATCCTGCTGCTGCAACGGCTTACCGTTCGACGCGCGCTGCGGCCGCTCGAGCGCGCCCGAGTACAGATCGCGCAGCTTCAGGACGGTCGCCGCGGCACCCTCGATTCCGACGTCCCCGACGAGCTAGAACCTCTGGTTCGGCAGATCAACCACTTGCTCGAGCACACCGAACAGACCCTGCAACGCTCGCGCAATGCCCTCGGCAACCTCGGTCACGCGCTGAAAACGCCGCTGGCGGTACTGGTCAGTTTGCTCGCGCGAAGCGAGTTCGATGCCCATCCGGCGTTGCGTCAGACCCTGCGCGAGCAGCTGGAGCAGATTGAGCAGCGCCTGGCTCGTGAGCTGGGCCGCGCGCGGCTGGCCGGCGAGGTCCTGCCGGGCGCGCAATTCGTCTGCGCCCGGGAGCTGCCCGCGCTTTTTGCGACTCTGCAGATGATTCACGGTCAGGCTTGCGAGCTGAGCTGGGAGGCCGAGCCCCAGCTGAGCATTCAGCGTGATCGCGAGGACGTGCTGGAGTTGCTGGGCAATTTGCTGGACAACGCCTGCAAATGGGCCGGTTCGAAGGTGCGCCTGCAGGTGCTCGAAGAGCGCGGCGGGATCGTCCTGCTGATCGATGATGACGGCCCCGGAATCGAGACGAGCCGCCGTGACGACGTGTTGGGGCGAGGGGTTCGACTGGACGAGCAGGTCAGCGGCCATGGCCTTGGCCTGAGCATCGTCCGCGATATCGTGGAGGCGTGGCGGGGGCATGTCGATCTGCTCGACAGTCCGCTGGGCGGGTTGCGCGTGAGTATCCGGCTACCTGCGTCGGCCGGCGGGGCTGGCCCTTCCTGAGCCAGAAGGCAATCCGCCCGGCGCGCGATGCGGACCGGGAGGATTCGACATTCGGGTTACGGCAGGATCAGGAGAGGAAGCCACCGTCGACGTTCAGCGCTACGCCGGTGGTGTAGCTGGACGCGTCGCTGGCGAGGTAGAGCACGGTGCCGGCCATCTCGCTCGGGTCGGCGACGCGCTTGAGCGGGATGCGTTGCAGCGCCATCTTCAGGATGCTGTCGTTCTTGGTCAGCGCGGAGGCGAACTTGGTATCGGTAAGGCCCGGCAGCAGGGCGTTGCAGCGGATACCGAACTGCGCGCATTCCTTGGCGAATACCTTGGTCATGCTGATCACCGCCGCTTTGGTCACCGAGTAGATGCCCTGGAACTCGCCCGGCGAAACGCCATTGATCGAGGCGACGTTGATGATGCTGCCGCCGCCGTTTTCCTTCATCAGCTTGCCGCCTTCGATGGACATGAAGTAGTAGCCGCGGATGTTCACGTCGACGGTCTTCTGGAAGGCCGAAAGGTCGGTGTCCAGCACGTTGCAGAACTGCGGGTTGGTGGCGGCGTTGTTGACCAGGATGTCCAGGCGCCCGAACTGTTCACGAATCTGCGCGAACACGTTCTGGATCTGCTCCATTTCGCCAATGTGGCAGGCGATGGCGGTGGCTTTGCCTCCTTCGGCGGTGATCGCGTCGGCCACGGCCTGGCAGCCGTCGATCTTGCGGCTCGACACGATGACATGGGCGCCTTGCTGGGCGAGCAGTTTGGCGATCGCTTCGCCGATACCGCGGCTGGCGCCGGAGACGAAGGCGATCTTGCCGTCGAGGTCGAACAGGTGCGTCTTGGACATGGGGTTCCCCTTGTTATTGATCGTTAGAGCCGGGACTTGCCGATGACTTGCAGGCTCATGTGTTCGAGCAGCTTGTTCATCTGGACGAATTGGGCGAAGCGCTTGTCCTGCGTCTGCCCGTGGTAGAAGCGGTAGTAGATCTGCTGAACGATGCCGGCCAGGCGGAACAGGCCGTAGGTGTAGTAGAAATCGAAGCTGGGTATGTCGATGCCGGCACGTTCGGCGTAGTAGTCGACGAACTCCTGGCGCGTCAGCATGCCCGGCGCGTTGCTCGGCTGGCGGCGCATCAGTTGGACCGGTGGCGGGTCGTCGGCCTCGATCCAGTAGGCGAGGGTGTTGCCCAGGTCCATCAGCGGATCGCCGATGGTGGTCAGCTCCCAGTCGAGTACGCCGATGATGCGCATCGGATCGTGCGGGTTGAGGATCACGTTGTCGAAGCGGTAGTCGTTGTGGACGATGCCCGGCTTGGGATGATCGGCCGGCATTTTGTCCTTCAGCCAGGCCTTCACCGGCTCCCAGCTCGGTGCATCGGGCGTCAGCGCCTTCTCGTAGCGATCGCTCCAGCCGCCGATCTGGCGCTGCACGTAGCCTTCCGGCTTGCCCAGATCGCCGAGGCCACAGGCCTGGTAATCGACGTTATGCAGGTCGACCAGCTTGCCGATGAAGCTCTTGCACAGCGCACGGGTGCGGGTTTCGTCGAGGTTGAGTTCGGCCGGCAGGTCGGCGCGCAGGATGATTCCCTTGACCCGTTCCATCACATAGAACTCGGCGCCGATGACCGACTCGTCGACGCAGTGCACGTAGGCTTTCGGGCAGTAGGGGAAATCGTCCCGCAGCTGGTTGAGGATGCGGAATTCGCGTCCCATGTCATGCGCGGACTTCGCCTTGTGCCCGAACGGCGGCCGGCGCAGGACGAACTCCTGGCCCGGGTACTCCAGCAGATAGGTGAGGTTGGAGGCGCCGCCGGGGAACTGGCTGATGCGGGGCGTTCCATCCAGGCCTGGGATCTGCGTCTTGAGGTAGGTGTCGATGGCGGCGGCGTCGAGTTCCTCGCCATCGCGGATGCCGGTGGATTGATCAGTCAGCGTCATGTTTATCCCTTCTACTTATGATCGGCGCCTTTGATTATTGGACAATCTAATGCGCTTGCCGAAGCCTTCACAAGGCATGCGGGCCGTTATAGACCAGCGTGTTGCCGGCTGATCAGGTTGCCTGATCGCCGTCCGGGCAATAAAAAACCGGAGTGAATGACTCCGGTTTTTTCGCTGCCTGGGTCAATCAGACCGGGAACAGTTCGCTCAGCTTCATTGCCAGCATCATGTCGCCTTCGGCGCGCAGTTTGCCGCCCATGAAGGCCTGCATGCCGTCGGTTTCGCCGCTGGTGATGCCTTGCAGGGTCTCGGTGTCCATGATCAGGGTGACGTTCGGTGCGTCGGCGTCGCCCTTCTGCACGTCGCAGGTGCCATCCTTGACGACCAGGTAGTGGTTTTCGCCATCTTCGATGTTGAACTGGAAGACCAGATCCAGGCCGGCAGCCGCGCCAGCGTTGAACTTGGATTTCATGGTTTGGATGATGTCTGCGGAATTGCTCATGGTTTCGTTCCTTTGTTATGGATGATGACGGCCACGCAGGGCCGATTGGCCGGCGCTCAGCGGTAGGTGATGAGCTCCGGCGCCTTCAACAGTTCCAGATGCGCATGACTGTTGAAGGAAGCCAGTGACACTTCGTTGCCCCGGAACCGCAGGTGGCTGAGCGAGGTGTTGACGATCTGCCAGTTGAGTTCGAATGCCTTGACCGCCGGAACCCCGATGATCAGTTGCAGCAGGGCGCTGATGGTGCCGCCGGAGGTGAACACGGCGATGCGGTCTCTCGGCCCGGCGCTGCTCAGCAGCCGCTCGAGCCCGGCGCGCGCTTGGTCGAGGAAGGACTGCCAGCTTTGCAGGCCTTCGCGCTCGTGCTCGCCGGAAATCCAGCGGCCGATGATCAGCGAGAACAGGCGCTGGAATTCGGCGCGGTGCTCGGCGGCGTTGCGCATGATGTGCAGCGCGTCGGGTTCTTCGGCGAGGATGTCCGGCAGGTGTGCGCGGATCACCTCGTCGGCCTTGAACTCATTGAAGGCCGCGTCGGTTTCCAGTTCGGGAATCGTCAGCCCGGCATCGCGCATGCGGGCGACCGCGGTAGCACCGGTGTGCTGCTGGCGGCGCAGGTCGCCGCTCAGGCAGCGGTCGAAGGTGATGCCGACACGCGCCAGGTGGTCGCCCAGCACTTCGGCCTGACGCACGCCGGTGGCGGACAGCACGTCGTAGTCGTCGGCACCGAACGAAGCCTGGCCATGTCGAATCAGATAGATGCTGCCCACGTCCGCTTTCATCCCGGTACGCTGAAGTTTCGCGAGAGTAGGGGGATCGGCGGCGCACTGTCAACGAAAAAACATACGCTTGTTTGAATGGCGACGACGAGCAGTCGAGTTGGCGTGCCGGTGGCTACCCACGGGCCGTGGCCGGTATGCTTGGGAAAGAACAGGTCGTCGGCACTGGCCGGCGCGTAGCGATGAAGGAGTCGATGTGGAGTTTCTGGCGGATTACGCAAGCTTTCTGGCCAAGACGCTGACCGTGGTGCTGGCGATCCTGGTGGTGCTGCTCACCATCGCCGCGCTGCGCGGTCGAGGACGCAACCGCAGCAGCGGTCAGCTCAACGTGCACAAGCTGAATGATTTCTACAAGGGCCTGCGCGACCGGCTGGAGCAGTCGGTGATCGACAAGGACCGCCTGAAGAGCCAGCGCAAGGCAGAAGCCAAGGCGGAAAAACTGGCGAAGAAGGCTGCGGAACCGAAGCCGCGCGTCTATGTGCTGGATTTCGACGGCGACATCAAGGCCTCCGCGGTGGAGAACCTGCGCCACGAGGTGACGGCGCTGCTGACGCTGGCCACGCCCAAGGATGAGGTGGTGCTGCGCCTGGAGAGCGGCGGCGGCATGGTGCACAGCTACGGGCTGGCGTCTTCGCAACTGGCGCGAATCCGCCAGGCCGGGGTTCCATTGACCGTCTGCGTCGACAAGGTCGCGGCCAGCGGCGGCTACATGATGGCCTGCATTGGCGAGAAGATTATCTCCGCACCCTTCGCCATCCTCGGTTCGATCGGCGTGGTTGCGCAGGTGCCGAACGTCCATCGGCTGCTGAAGAAACATGATGTCGATTTCGAAGTGCTTACCGCAGGCGAGTTCAAGCGCACCCTGACCGTGTTCGGCGAAAATACCGAGAAGGGCCGGGAGAAATTCCAGGAGGACCTCGAGACCACCCACGAGCTGTTCAAGAACTTCGTCGCGCGCTACCGCCCGCAACTGGCGATCGACGAGATCGCCACGGGAGAGGTCTGGCTCGGCATGGCGGCGCTGGGCAAGCAACTGGTCGACGAGTTGAAGACCAGCGACGAGTACCTGGCCGAACGCGCCAAGGACGCCGACCTGTTTCATCTGCACTACGCGGAGAAGAAGAGCCTTCAGGAACGCTTCGGCATGGCCGCCAGCGTTGCCGTCGATCGCGTGCTGCTGAACTGGTGGAGCCGGCTCAACCAACAACGATTCTGGTAGGAGGACGAGATGAGCACATTCAAGGCGTTACAGGCCAGCGAGGGCCAGGACGGGGCATTCGTGCAGCGGGTGGTGGAGCGCAATGTCGCCGACCTGCCTGCCGGCGATGTGCTGGTCCGCGTTCGCTATTCGTCGCTCAACTTCAAGGACGCGCTGTCCGCCAGCGGCAATCGCGGCGTCACCAAACAGTTTCCGCACACGCCGGGCATCGACGCGGCGGGCACGGTCGTCGAGTCTGCCGTGGGTGAGTTCGCCGTGGGCGATGAGGTGATCGTCACCGGCTACGACCTCGGAATGAACACCGCCGGTGGCTTCGGTCAGTACATCCGCGTGCCGGCGCCCTGGCTGATCAAGCGTCCACAGGGGCTGAGCCTGCGCGAGGCGATGGTGCTGGGCACCGCCGGGCTGACGGCGGCGCTCTGTGTGGACAAACTCGAGAGCGCCGGGCTCGATCCCCAGGCCGGTCCGGTTCTGGTTACCGGTGCCAGCGGCGGCGTCGGCAGCGTCGCCGTGGCGCTGCTCTCCAGTCTCGGCTACACGGTGGCGGCGGCCACTGGCAAAGCGGAGCAGGCGGATTACCTGCGCAGCCTGGGCGCCACGCAGATCGTCACTCGCGAGGCGCTGCAGGAGGGCCTGGAAAAGCCCATGCTCAAGGAGCAGTGGTCGGGCGCGGTGGATACCGTCGGCGGCGACATCCTGTTCAACGTGGTCAAGTCGCTGCGCTACGGCGGCAGCGTCGCCTGTTGCGGGTTGACGGCGGGCGTGGCGTTCAAGGCCAACGTCATGCCGTTCATCCTGCGCGGCGTGAACCTGCTGGGTGTCGACTCGGTCGAGCTGCCATTGGTGGTCAAGGCGTCCATGTGGGACAAGCTGTCGCTGCAATGGAAGTTGGCCAATCTGGACGAGTTGAGCCGTGAAATCAGCCTCGACGCATTGCCCGAAGCAATCGCGGCGATTCTCGCGGGCAAGCAGGTCGGTCGCCTGCTGGTCAATCTCGACTGAGCCGCCGATTCATTGGCAGGCATCAACTTGGCCGGCCCGCCGAACTGGCACAGTGCTGCCCTCACTTAGCTGCCTGGGGGCATCATGAAAGAATTCCGCATTGCGCTGATCGGCGCGGGTGAAACCGGCACGCCGCTGCTCGAACAACTCCTCGCCGCACCGTTCGTGAAGATGCTTGGCGTGGCAGACCTCGATGAGCAGAGCCCCGGCATGGTCCTGGCGCGCCAGCATGGCGTGCACGTCACCACCGATTTCACCGAGCTGGCCGCGATTGGCGAGGAACTGGATATCCTCATCGACGTTACCGGAAAGCCGGAAGTCCGCGAGCTGCTGCGCAAGCAGATGATCGACAGCGGCAACCGCCACACCCTGATCATGCACGAGCTGATCAGCCTGCTGATGCTTTCGCTGTCGGCAGGCAAGCTGGTGGAGAGCAAGCACATGGCGCTGGACTATCACGCCTGACGCCTTCGCCCCGTACAAGAAAAAGCCCCGCATTGCGGGGCTTTTTCGTTCATGCCTGGCGGCGTCGGAACAGCGGTAGCGGCTGGTCGGCGGACGCCTGGTAGACCTCGGAGAAGTCATCCAGACCCTTCAGGGCATCGAAGGGGTCCTTGTCTTCGCGCACGGCGAAGGCGTCGAAACCGCAACGCTTGAGCGCGAACATCTGGTCGCGCAGCACGTCGCCGATGGCGCGCACTTCGCCCTTGTAGCCGTAGCGGGTGCGCAGCATGTAGGCGGTAGAGGAGTGCCGACCATCGGTGAACGCCGGGAAATTCAAGGCGATCACCTGGAAGTGCTCCAACTGGTCGGCGATTTCCTCGATTTCCTCACCGGCTTCCAGCCACACACCCAGTCCGCCATCGCGCGCCTTGAGCGCGTGGGCGTGCTCGCGCCACAGCGCCAGCGGAACGATCAGGTCGTCGCAGTTGGGCATGCCGTCGAGCGTGGCGTCCTTGCCGAGCAGGTGCCACGTCTCGTTGACGACTTGGCCGTCCTTAATGATTCGTTGCATATACACGCTCCTTGAACGGGTCGATGCCCACGCGGCGGAAGGTGTCGAGGAAGCTCTCGTCTTCGCTGCGTTTTTCCACGTAGACGTTGATCAGCTTGTCGATCACATCGGCCATGTCGTCCTGGGCGAAGGATGGACCGAGGATCTGCGCCAGGCTGGCGTCGCGACCCGAGCTGCCGCCGAGGGATACCTGGTAGAACTCCTGGCCCTTCTTGTCGACGCCGAGAATGCCGATGTGGCCGACATGGTGGTGGCCACAGGCGTTCATGCAGCCCGAGATGTTCAGGTCGATGTTGCCCAGGTCGAAGAGATAGTCGAGGTCGTCGAAACGGCGCTGGATGGCTTCGGCGATCGGAATCGACTTGGCGTTGGCCAGCGAGCAGAAATCGCCACCCGGGCAGCAGATGATATCGGTCAGCAGGCCCACGTTCGGGGTGGCGAAACCGTGCTCGCGCAGTTCGCCCCACAGGGTGAACAGCTGACGCTGCTCGACGTCGGCGAGGATGATGTTCTGGTTATGGCTGTTGCGCACTTCGCCGAAGCTGTACCGATCGGCGAGGTCGGCGATGGCGTCGAACTGCTTGTCGGTCACGTCGCCGGGCGCCACGCCGGTGGGCTTGAGCGACAGGGTCACCGCGCAGTAGCCGGGCTTCTTGTGCGGGAAGACGTTACGCGAGCGCCAGCGGGCGAAGCCGGGATGCTCGGCGTCCAATTGCGCGAGCGCCGCATCCTGGTCTTCGAGGGCCTGATAGGCCGGGTCGACGAAGCAGCTGGCGACGCGTTGGAGCTCGGCCTCGGTCAGGGTCGTCGGGCCGTCCTTCAGGTGCTTCCATTCGGCGTTCACGCGCTCGGCGAACACCTCGGGGGTCAGTGCCTTGACCAGAATCTTGATCCGCGCCTTGTACTTGTTATCGCGACGGCCATAGCGGTTGTACACGCGCAGGATGGCGTCGAGATAGCTGAGCAGGTGTTTCCACGGCAGGAACTCGTTGATGAAGCTGCCGATCACCGGGGTACGGCCGAGGCCACCGCCGACGGAAACGCGGAAGCCCAGTTCGCCCTCGGCGTTCTTCACCGCTTCCAGGCCGATGTCGTGCACTTCGATGGCGGCGCGATCGCTGGTGGAACCGTTCACCGCGATCTTGAACTTGCGCGGCAGGTGCGAGAACTCGGGGTGGAAGGTCGACCACTGGCGAATGATTTCGCACCAGGGGCGCGGATCGACCAGTTCGTCCTTGGCCACGCCAGCGAACTGATCGGTGGTGGTGTTGCGGATGCAGTTGCCGCTGGTCTGAATCGCGTGCATCTGCACGGTCGCCAGCTCGGCGAGGATATCCGGTATGTCTTCCAGCTCCGGCCAGTTGAACTGCACGTTCTGCCGGGTACTGATGTGGGCGTAGCCCTTGTCGTAGTCGCGAGCGATCTTCGCCAGCATGCGAACCTGGCGAGAGGAGAGCAGACCATAGGGCACGGCGACGCGCAGCATGGGCGCGAAACGCTGAATGTAGAGGCCGTTCTGCAGGCGCAGTGGGCGGAACTCTTCACCGGACAGTTCGCCGGCAAGGTAGCGGCGGGTCTGATCGCGGAACTGCTTTACGCGGTCCTCGACGATTTTTTGATCGTACTCGTCGTATACGTACATATAAGGTGGGTCCTGTTTTCAGGCTGTTCTACAGCTGCTAGCGCGCACGGTCGCGCTCTCCAGAACGGAGCCGCGGAAAGATACCAGCAAGCAGATATGCGCAAAAGTGCTGTTTAGACATATCGAAAGAACGGCTAATGCTAAGCACTGCGTGTGGCATCACCTTGAGAGGCGCTGTCCCATCGACTTAACTACTGCAGTGCCTTCGACAACAATAAGGAGAACGGAATGAGCGAGCCGTCCGAACACCCTGAAAGCCGCGACAGCATCGTCGATGCCTGGGCGATCTTCATCCTGATCGTCATCGCGGTGAGCACCGCCGTCTTCTGGGTAAGCCATCAGTAGCGACGGCTATACGCCAGCGATGCTGAGTACCAGTTTGACCACGCCGAGTACCAGAACTACGAAGAGCAGCGTGAAAAGCACGCCGAGTGCGATGAAATGCACCGGTTTGCCTCGGCTGAAATCGCGCGCGCGGTTTTTCCCGCTCTGCACGCCGAGTGCCGCAGCCAGCACGCTGCCGAGCATTTCGCGAAACTTCAGGGGTTTGTCGTCCGGTTTGTCTGTCATGTCTTGTTCCTTTTTTTCGTACAGTCTAGTTGCGGCTTTCGCGACGCCACGGTCTACTCGATCACTGGTGCTGACGTGGTTCATTGTCCGACAGCTTTTTTCCAGGCATGCAGATAGAGGTGGGGGTGGCATGCAGCCGAAGCCGTCGAGTAGGGCTGTCTCGCGACGTTTGCGTGCACTCTGTGGTGCGCTGATTCTGGCCACTGGCGCGGTCGCTCGCGGGGAGCCGGTGAACGTCTACATCGGTCACGGGCAGATGCCGTTCGCGGACAGCGGGCCGGACCAGGTCGGGCTGTTCGGCGAGGTGATGGGCGAACTCTGTGCGCGCCTGACGCTGGAGTGCCGCATTCGCGACGTGCCCTGGAAGCGCGTGCAGCACGACGTCGCCGAGGACCCGCGAGGCATCGTGTTGAACCTGGGACGCACGCCCGAGCGTGAGGGGAGCTTCATCTGGCTGGTCGACGTGGTGCCCACCTCCTATGTGCTGGTGAGCGTCGATCAGCCGTTCGACAGTCTGGACCAGGCGTTACAGGCCGGGCCGGTCGTCGTCATGGGGGGACGCCGCGCGCCCAGGAAGTGCATGCCCACAGTGCCGGCGCGCAGCGCGTGGTCGAGGTCACCGATCCGGAGATGGCCGCCCGCATGCTCGCCAGCCGCCGAGTGGTCGCCTGGTACGAGATCGACCTGCGCTCGCTTTACCTGTGGAAGCGCCTGGGCCTCAGCCATCAACCGATGCATATCGGCAAGCCGATCTTGTCGACCGACAGCTATATCGCCGCCAGCCCGAAGTTTCGCGGTGCCCAGGTGCTGAAGGCACGGATGAGCGAGGCCTTCGAAGCCATGAAGCACGATGGCAGTTGGCGGCGGATGCTGGCGGGCTACCTGGACGAGCGCAAGGTCGAGGAGCTTCTGCAGGCCGAACTCTGAAACGGCGCATTCGCCCGGCGGTCTTGCTGCTCTGGCGATCCCGTCGCTCGTCGAGCCGATCCCTTTCATATCGCCTTGGGCAGGGCACGCTGACGCCCGTCGCTGGTCAATAACCTCTATGAGCCCAGCGGCCCATTCCTGCGTCCGCTGTCAGACGACCGACCAGCGAAGCCAGCCGATGCAGACGACAGAAGAGCAGTACGCCAATTTCCGCGCGGCCTGGGTTGCCCAGGCGCAGGCGAATCCCTGGGTGACCGTCGGCCTGGTGCTCGCCTTGCTGGCGCTGCTCGGGCTGATTCTCAGCGCCGGGTTGAGCGCCTTCGAGGACAACCCGGAGCGCCTGCGTTATGCGCTGTATGGCGGGTTCGCGGGGTTCGCCGCCACCGCCGTCGGCGCGTTGCTGGCAATCGGCTTGCGCAACATTTCCTCTCGCCTGCAGGACGTGATGCTGGGCTTCGCCGCCGGGATGATGCTCGCCGCCAGCTCGTTCTCGCTGATCCTGCCGGGGCTCGACGCCGCCAGGGAAATCACCGGCAACGACGTGCTGGCGGCCTGCACCGTGGTGCTCGGCCTGGGCTTGGGCACCTTGCTGATGGTGGGCCTGGACCGTTTCACCCCGCATGAGCACGAAATCGGCGGGCGCCACGGTCCGGAAAGCCAGCGGATCAATCGGGTCTGGCTGTTCGTCTTCGCCATCACGCTGCACAACCTGCCGGAGGGCATGGCCATCGGCGTGGGCTTCGCCGGTGGCGATCTCACCGTCGGCATTCCACTGGCTACCGCGATCTCGCTGCAGGACATTCCAGAAGGCCTGGCAGTGGCCATGGCGCTGCGCACCACCGGCCTGTCGGCGCTGAGTGCGGCGCTGATCGCCGTCGCCACCGGGTTGATGGAGCCACTGGGTTCGCTGCTCGGCGTCGGCATCTCCAGCGGCTACGCCATCGCCTATCCCACCAGCATGGGACTGGCCGCCGGGGCGATGATCTTCGTCGTCAGCCACGAGATCATTCCGGAAACCCACCGCAATGGACATCAGAGTGCCGCGACCATGGGGCTGATGGGCGGTTTCGCGGCGATGATGTTCCTCGACACGGCGCTCGGTTAGCGGCGCCGCGAGCGTCTCAGTGCAGGCCGAGCCCGGCGAGGAAGTCGTCGACCTCGGCGGTGTAGCCGACGTCGGCACCGAGCAGTTCATTGATCTGCCGGTGCGAGTAATCCTTGCGGATCACCCTGGTTTTCACCCCGAGTCGGTCGGTCTTGGCGGTGAACATGTCCACCTGGGCGCAGGAGTCGTCGCGTCGGGTCGAACAGACGGCGAGCAGCGGATGCATTGCCGCCGTCACCGCGTAAAACGGTGAAGCCGATTTCCACAGCGCCTTGTCCTTGCCGAAGGCGCGGTCGTAGAGCGGCAGATGCCGGGACTGCATGATCGTCTCTATGTCATAGGCGGCGCTGTCCAGCGCGACGGTTCCCAGCCAGGGCCTGGGCGCCACGCCGGCGCTCAGCGTCGCATCGGTGGCCAGCAGCGAGACGAGATGCGCGCCGGCCGAATGCCCCATCAACACCACCCGGGCGGGGTCGCCGCCCCAGCTGGCAGCCTGGCTTTGCACTGCCGCCAGTGCGCGGGCCACGTCGCGGGCCTGCTCGATCGGATCGGCCCCCGGGAGCAGCCGGTAGTTGGTGGAAACGAAGATGTAGCCCTTGGCCAGGTAATGCGCGGCCTTGTTGTCGACCACCGGGCTGTTGCGTTTGTCGCCCTCCGACCAGCCGCCACCGTGAACCATCAGGATCAGCGGGGCCGATTGCGCATGCGGCGGCAGATAGACGTCGAAGCGTTGCAGGGCGGCGGTACCGTAGCTCAGGTCCCGTCGGACCTGGCTACCGGCGGGCAATGACGCACGCACGGTGGATTCGTTCTTCTCTGCCCGAGCGGCCTGGCGGGCCTCGATCGCGTCGCGGAGCGGTCCGGCCTGTGCAACGCTGCCGGCGAGCGCAGCGATCAGGAACGCATGGACGAGGTGTCTTCCAACAGGCGAGGGCATGGCGACTCTCCGACGGGGGAAAGACGCGATGCTAGCCGATGGCTGCGCCCCGGCGATAGACGGTCGTGATGGCCTCAGCTCGGCCGACGCTGCAGCCGACGCGTATTGACCACATCCACCGCGCGGGCGCGCAGCTGGCCGCAGCCACCCTCGATGTCCTGACCGGCCGAATTGCGCACCTTGGTCAGTACGCCGCGGCTGTGCAGGTAGCGCACGATCTCGACGATGCGCGCGCCGGCCGGGCGCTGGTACTCGTCGGCTTCCAGGCTGTTGTAGGGAATCAGGTTCATCACCGCGTACTTGCCCCTGAGCAGGCGCAGGATGCCGTCGAGTTCTTCCTGGCTGTCGTTGATCCCGTCGAGCAGCGTCCACTGGTACTGGATCGGAAACCCCACCGTGCGCGCATAGGTTTCGCCCAGCTCGACCAGCTCGTCCGGATCGATGCGTGGCGCGCGCGGCAGCAGGCGCTGGCGCAACGCGGCGTCGGTACTGTGCAGCGAGAGGGCCAGGGCGGGTTTGACCCGCTGCTGCGGCAGGCGCTCGAACACCCGCGGATCGCCGACCGTGGAGAAGACCAGGTTCTTGTGGCCGATGCCGCCGTCGGTGCCGAGCAGGTCGATGGCGTCGAGCACGTTGTCCAGGTTGTGCGCCGGCTCGCCCATGCCCATGAACACGACCTTTTTCACCGGGCGAAAACGCCGGGCGAGGGCAACCTGGGCGACGATTTCGGCGCTGCCCAACTGGCGTAGAAGACCGCTCTTGCCGGTCATGCAGAACACGCAGCCCACCGCGCAGCCGACCTGGCTCGACACGCAGAGGCCATCGCGCGGCAGCAGCACGCTTTCCACCATCTGCCCGTCGGCCAGCTCCACCAGCAACCGCGCGGAGCCGTCGGCGGCCGGGTGTTCGGAGCGCAACCGCGCCAGCCCGGCAACCTCCCCGGCGAGCGCCGCCAGCCCCTCGCGGACGCTCAACGGCAGGAAATCCTGGGCCTGCTGGTGGCGGGTGCCGCTGTCCAGAGGCAGCCCCTTCAGCCAGGCACGGCTGATCCGTCCGATGTGCACGGGCTTGGCGCCGAGATCGGCGAGGCGCTGGTGAATGTCTTGGATACGCATGGGGCGCGAATCCTACCATTGGCGCGGATGCAGGCGAAGGTGGCCGCTACGGGCGGCTCTGTCGCAAATCCGACATCGGCCACCCATTCAAAGGCTGTCGCTGTGCGGTTTCCGACAAGGGTTTTTGGACTGTGGCAAAAAGCCTTATGGATCATGTGCTTAGAAGGTTGTCCGGCGCTGGCCCGGTTTCTGCTCTGGCGTGTACCAGCGCCCGGCATTCCGGGCGATCAAGGACCCCCACTCAGCGAGAGATGAACGATGGCCAGGATCGGACTTTTTTTCGGCAGCAATACCGGCAAGACCCGCAAGGTCGCCAAACAGATCAAGAAGCGCTTCGACGACGACACCATGGCCGATCCGCTCAACGTCAACCGCGCGACCCCCGAGGACATCGCTCAGTATCAGTACCTCATCCTCGGCACCCCGACCCTGGGCGACGGCCAGTTGCCAGGGCTGTCCTCGGACTGCGATAGCGAGAGCTGGGAGGAGTTCCTGCCGCAACTCGAAGGCGTCGACTTCACCGGCAAGACGGTGGCGCTCTATGGACTGGGTGATTCGGTGAGCTACGCCGACGAGTTCCTCGACGCGATGATCGTGCTCTATCGCTTCGTCGTCGAACGCGGCGCCAAGGTGGTTGGCGCCTGGCCCACCGAGGGCTACGACTTCGAGCACTCCGAGTCGATCGTCGACGGCAAGTTCGTTGGCCTCGCGCTGGACCTCGACAACCAGAGCGGCATGACCGACGAGCTGCTCACCGCCTGGCTCGGGCTGATCGCCAAGGACTTCGACCTACCGCTGTAAGTCCGTCTGAGCGAAGGCGCTGGAGCGCGCCTTCGCTCAGACGATATCCAGCGAGCGCTTGCGCTTCGGCGGCGGGAAGGCGGTGTCCAGCGCCCGTAGGTCCTCGGCATCCAGCTGGATCTCCAGCGCCGCAGCGTTTGCCTGCACATGTTCGGTTTGCACCGCTTTCGGGATGGCCAGAACCGGGCGCTCGTCCCACTGCGGGCGGATCGCCCAGGCCAGCAGAATCTGCCCGACGCCGGCGCGGTGCTTGTTCGCCACGGCCTGCACCTGCGGGTGAGTCCACACCGCGTCGTCCAGCCCGCCGGCCTGGGCCAATGGGCAGTAGGCCATGACCGGCATGCGCCGTTCCGCCTGGTAGGGCAGCAGGTCGAAGTCGATCCCGCGCGAACCGAGGTTGTAGAGCACCTGGTTGGTCTGGCAGTGCGCCCCGAACGGCGTTTCGGCCAGCTCCCGCAGGTCGTCGACATCGAAGTTCGAAACACCGTAGCTGCCGATCTTTCCCTGTGCGATGAGCCTCTCGAAGGCGCCGAGGGTTTCCTCCAGTGGCGTCGACGAGCGCCAGTGCAGCAGGTAGAGGTCCATGTGATCGGTTCCCAAGCGCCGCAGGCTGTTCTCGCAGGCCTTGATCAGCGAGTCATGGCGGGCGTGGCTGGGCAGCACCTTGCTGACCAGGAACACCTCGTCGCGGCGCCCGCGAATCGCTTCGCCGACCACCTCCTCGGAGCGACCGTCTCCATACATTTCCGCGGTGTCGATCAGCGTCAGGCCGAGGTCGAGGCCCATTCGCAGCGCACGGACCTCGTCGTTGCGACGTGAAGACTGCTCGCCCATCCGCCAGGTGCCCTGGCCGATGGCGGGGATGTTCCTGGCGCTGGGAAATCTGACCTGGGGAAGGGGCATGCGGGTGTCCTCAAGGAAGCGGGTTTCTGAGCGTCCATCTTCTCCGATGACGAATCGATGCCAGCGTTCCCCGCGCGACGCGCAGAACGCCAGTTACTGCCGGGCGCCGCTTCTCGGGCCGCGGGGGACGCTGGCGTGCTATCGTTCGCGCCGCTGCAAACCTGCACGTGGAGCTCCCATGAAATTCATACACCAGCGCGAACACCTCAACGAAGACGACCTCGTCATCATCGAATGCTCGCAGACCTGCAACATCCGCCTGATGAACGACGCCAACTTCCGTGCGTTCAAGAACGGCGGCCGCCATGTCTACCACGGCGGCGCCTTCGATACCTTCCCGGCGAAGATCACCGTGCCCAGCACCGGTTTCTGGAACATCACCCTCGATACCGTCACTCGCAAGGCCATCAGCGTCACGCGCAAGCCGACGCTGAAGCACTCGATCAAGATCGTCCGTCGCTCGAGTTCGCGCCTGAGCTGATCGCGTTCGGCATGCGCGGCTGCGGCTTGCGCAACGGCCAGTAGTTCTTGATCGGCAGGAAGAACAGCGCGAACAAACGCACCCGTTCGATGATGTAGTAGAGCGCGATGGGCAGCGCGCAGGCGAGGGTGAAGGAAATCAACCCGGCGGGCATGCCACTGATTCCCAGCTTGGTTTCCAGCAGGTAGTACGACTTGTTCTGGATGAAGGCGTGGAAGATCAGGATCAGCAGGCTCGCCTCGCCGATGTAGGAAAACACCCTCGCCACCACCGCCTTGCCCTGGCCGAGAAGATGGGCGACGGCCAGCGTGATGTAGATGCCGCAAACGGCTTCCAGCGTGGTGATCACCACGTCGTCGTACAGCCGCTTGTTCAGGTCCATGGTGGCGTTGAAGGCGTAATGGCAGATCGCGAAGATCGCCAGCGCTCCCAGCAGCAGCGGGAGCGAAAGGCTGAAGTTGAACACCTTCTCGCGCAGCCAGTACCCCAGCAGGAAGAAGCCCAGCGTGACCGGCAGCAGGTCAAGGCTGAACGGCATGCCCTTGAACTCGTACTGATCGCCCGGAAACGACAGCCCGCGTATCCAGTCCTGATTCATCGCCACCGCGCCGAGCATGAAAAAACTCGCCATGAAGGCCAGGCGCGGGCGGATACCCAGTTGCAGCTTCTCGAACGCCGAGATGCCCAGCCAGGCGACGATCGTCAGCAGGAACAGGTGGGTTAGGAACCAGAGCGGCGACCAGTAGCTGGTCATCCCGTTCTCATCGCCGTACAGCGTGCGCAGGCTGCCGCCGGTACTGTGCAACACGCGCGCGGCGTATTCGGCGAAGTTCAGCGGCTTGGCCAGGGCGACCGCCAGACCGAACAGAATCAGCGTTACGAAATAGGGTTTGAGCAGCGAGTCGAACTTGTTGAAAGACAGTTTCGCCAGTGAGTCGGTGTGGCGGAAGAACAATCCCGAGAGGAAGAAGAAGAACGGCATGTGGAAGGAATAGATGACATTGAACAGATCGGTCTTGGTGTCCGAGACGATCCAGTTGTGGCCGAACACCACCAGCAATATCCCCATGCCCCGCGCAATATCGATATGTGCATATCTGGCTTTCATGAAGTCCCCTTTCATCGATAATGGAAGTCGATCGGCCGATGTCCGACAAGACTGCGTTTCCGAGATGGAGAGACACAAAAGCGAAATGCTATGCCCGTCAGAGCCCGGCGAGTCGGCCTCGCCAACAGGCCTTGTAATGGCCTACTGCTGCTGGCGTCGTAATTAAAGACGCTCTAGGGTAGTGACGGTTAATACAGGCGGCGAATAAAACTGACTAGCGGTAAATGACTGTTTGGTCATATCCCGTTATTCAAAATAAAGCGCTTAATAATGAACTTCTTCAAGTATCGGGAGACTAAAGCAAGTCTAATGATGGCGATCTGCAATTAATGGCTAATTGTCATCGCTAATTAAATCAAGTTGATTTTAATGTGCCATTATCCTTGCGGGCCTTCGTTATTCGGACGCTGGGTCGAATGAATGGGCGGCGGGGAAGTTGTCTGGGTATTACCGGTTATCCACGCGCCTGTTGGCCGTGAAGTAATCCGCTTCACGAATCAGTTGATCCCAGGCGGGAAGAGCCTCGTGGTACGGCGGGACGCCGCTTTCGCCCGTCTCCGGAAGGGCGAGCAGAAGCTTGTCCACCTTCTCCGAACCCTTGAGCAGAATCACTTCGCCTTCCTGCGCGTCGCTCAGCAGAGCGCGCAGTTCCGCATGGTTGGCCGCGTACAGGATGACGCCGTTGCGTTCGTCTTCTTCCGCCCCTTTCAGCGAGGGGGGCTTGTCTCCAAAGAAAACCAGCCGCTCGCAGTGCGGCCTGGCCAGCGCATAGGCGCGGTTGTAGCTGCGCCCGGTGGAGCCCGGATAATCGGAAATCTTGCCGATCACGATGGTCCTGCGCGGCGCCTCGGGGAATGCGTCCATGAGCGAAAACGCCAGGCCGAGGGTGGAGAGCGGCGACTTGATGGTGTCGCACAGGTAGGTCGGACCTCCCGCGACGCGATGGATCGAACATCGTCCTGCCATCTGCACATAGCTTCGCGCGCGTTCGGCGATCTCGGTCAGCGACATCCCCTGATGGTGGGCGCAGGCGATTCCGGCCAGCGCGCTGACGATGAAGTGCCTGCCCAGCAGGCCGATATCGAACGCCGCGGTTTCCGCGCCGTGGGTGCAATCGAACCGTAGCCGGCCGTCCGCCGAAACCCGCACGTTGCTTGCCCGGAAATCCGCCTCCGGGCTTTCTCCGAAGCGCACCGCCCTGCCTGGCGCCAGCTCGGCCATCTTCGCCACCAGCGGATCGTCGGCATTGAGAAATGCGGTGCCGCCGGCCTCGAAGACACGGGAGACCAGCTTGCCTTTCTCCTGCGTGGTCGCGTCGGTTCCGCGATAGTTGGAGTAGTGATCGTTGGATATGACGGTGACGATGGCCAGTTGCGGTTGGACCAGCGCCGCGGAGGCGTCGATGGCGCCCGGCCCGTGGCCGCTGATCTCGAAGATGGCGATCTCGTCCCGCGCCTCGAGTCGCTGGATGCGCCGTGCGATGGCCTCGCTGGTGTTGTAGATCAGCGAAAGCGCGCAGCGCTTCCTGTCGGACAGCAGGTGGTGGAGAAAGGCCGCCGTGGTGCTTTTAGCGCCGCTGCCGGTTATCCCGATGAAGGTGGTCTCCCCAAGACTCCGGCGATGGGCGAGGGCCTGCTCGCGGGCGACATCCGCCCGCGAAAGCGCCTGCTGGCCCAGAAGTCGCGCCCGGATCTTGCGAAAGGAACGCAGCAGATTCATCGGCGCCGCTTCAGTTGTCGTAGCCGAGGTTCGGCGCCAGCCAGCGTTCGCTGATCGCCAGCTCCTGGCCTTTGCGAACGCTGTAGCGTTCGACCTGGTCCTTGTCCACCTTGCCGACGGCGAAGTACTGCGCCTGCGGGTGGGCGAAGTACCAGCCGCTGACGGCCGCCGCGGGGAACATCGCATAGTGCTCGGTGAGGAACACGCCGCTGCGTCCGGCCTTGTCGAAGTCGGACTCGGGATCGAGCAGGGCGAACAGCGCTTTCTTCTCGGTGTGGTCCGGGCAGGCGGGATAGCCGGGGGCCGGGCGGATGCCCTTGTAGGCTTCCTTGATCAACTCTTCGTTGCTCAGGTGCTCGTCCGGCTGGTAGCCCCAGTATTCCTTGCGCACCTGTTCGTGCAGCCATTCGGCGCAGGCCTCGGCGAGGCGGTCGGCCAATGCCTTGACCATGATCGAGTTGTAGTCGTCGCCGGCGTTCTGGTACGCCTTGGCGACTTCCTCGGCGCCGATGCCGGCGGTGGTGATGAAGCCGCCGATGTAGTCGCGCACGCCGCTGTCCTTCGGCGCGACGAAATCGGCCAGCGACAGGTTCGGTTTACCGTCCGGCTTGATGGTCTGCTGGCGCAGGTGATGCAGCGTCGCCAGCGTCTCGCCGTCGTCGCCATAGACTTCCAGGTCGTCGTCCTGCACCTGGTTGGCCGGCCAGAAGCCGAAGACGGCGCGCGCCTTGATCAGCTTCTCGTCGATCAGCTTCTTCAACATCGCCTGGGCATCGGCGAACAGCGCGCTGGCGGCCTCGCCGACCACCTCGTCGGTCAGGATGCGCGGGTATTTGCCGGCCAGGTCCCAGGAGATGAAGAACGGTGTCCAGTCGATGTATTCGGCCAGCGTCGCCAGGTCAATGTTGTCGAGCAGCCTGACGCCGGTAAAGGAGGGCACCGGGGCCTGGTAACCGGCCCAGTCGAACGACGGCTTGTTGGCGACCGACTGTTCGTAGCTCAGGCGTTCGGTACGCGCGCTGCGGTTGGCGGTGCGCTCGCGTACCTCGACGTACTCGGCGCGGGTGCGCTCGACGAAGCCGGCCTTGAGTTCCTTGGACAGCAGCTGGGTCGCCACACCGACCGCGCGGGAGGCGTCGGTGACGTAGACCACGGCGTCGTTCTGGTATTTCGGTTCGATCTTCACCGCGGTGTGCGCTTTCGAGGTGGTGGCGCCGCCGATCATCAGCGGCAGGTGGAAATTCTGCCGCTGCATCTCGCGGGCGACATGCACCATCTCGTCCAGTGACGGCGTGATCAGCCCGGACAGGCCGATGATGTCGCACTTCTCGGCGATGGCGGTCTGCAGGATCTTCTCGGCCGGCACCATCACGCCCATGTCGACGATGTCGTAGCCGTTGCAGCCGAGCACCACGCCGACGATGTTCTTGCCGATGTCGTGCACGTCGCCCTTCACCGTCGCCATCAGGATCTTGCCCTTGGCTTCGGGTTTGTCGCCTTTTTCCGCCTCGATGAAGGGAATCAGGTGCGCCACGGCCTGCTTCATGACGCGAGCGGACTTGACCACCTGCGGCAGGAACATCTTGCCCGAGCCGAACAGGTCGCCGACCACGTTCATGCCGCTCATCAGCGGCCCTTCGATGACCTCGATCGGCCGCGCGCACTGCAGGCGGAACTCCTCGGTGTCTTCGACGATGAAGGCGGTGATGCCCTTGACCAGCGCGTGCTCCAGGCGTTTTCCGACCGGCAGCGCGCGCCATTCCTCGGTTTCCGCTTCCTTGACGCTGCCGTCGCCCTTGAACTTGTCGGCGATGGCCAGCAGCGTATCGGTGCCGTCCGCGGTGCGGTTGAGCACCACGTCTTCCACGGCGTCGCGCAGCTCTTTGGGAATCTCGTCGTAGATCTCCAGCTGGCCGGCGTTGACGATGCCCATCGTCAGGCCGTTCTGGATCGCGTAGTAGAGGAACACCGAGTGGATCGCCTCGCGCACCGGGTTGTTGCCGCGGAACGAGAAGGACACGTTGGACACGCCGCCCGAGCTGAGCGCGTAGGGCAGGTGGTCGCGGATATAGGCGCAGGCCTCGATGAAGTCCACCGCGTAGTTGTTGTGTTCCTCGATGCCGGTGGCGACGGCGAAGATGTTCGGGTCGAAGATGATGTCTTCCGGCGGGAAGCCGACTTCATCCACCAGGATGTCGTAGCTGCGCTGGCAGATCTCGCGCTTGCGCGCCGCGGTGTCGGCCTGGCCGGCTTCGTCGAAGGCCATCACCACCACGGCGGCGCCGTAGCGCTTGCACAGGCGGGCGTGGTGCTTGAACGCCTCGACGCCTTCCTTCATCGAGATCGAGTTGACGATGCCCTTGCCCTGGATGCACTTGAGGCCGGCTTCGATCACGTCCCACTTCGAGGAGTCGATCATGATCGGCACGCGGGAGATGTCCGGCTCGCCGGCGATGAGGTTGAGGAACTTCACCATCGCCGCCTTGGAGTCGAGCATGCCCTCGTCCATGTTGATGTCGATCACCTGGGCGCCGGCTTCCACCTGCTGCAGGGCGACTTCCAGGGCCTCGGTATAGTTCTCCTCGCGGATCAGCCGCGCGAACTTGGCCGAGCCGGTGATGTTGGTGCGCTCGCCGACGTTCACGAACAGCGAGTTGCGATCGATGGTGAACGGCTCCAGGCCGGACAGGCGGCAGGCCTTGGGAATCTCCGGGATGACGCGCGGCGGGTACTTTCCGACGGCTTCGGCGATCGCCTGGATGTGCGCCGGGGTGGTGCCGCAGCAGCCGCCGATGATGTTGAGGAAGCCGGAGGCGGCGAATTCCTCGATTACCACGGCCATTTCAGCCGGGGTTTCGTCGTATTCGCCGAAGGCATTCGGCAGGCCGGCGTTCGGGTGGGCGGACACATGGGTGCCGGCCTTGGCGGCCAGTTCGGCCAGGTACGGGCGCAGGTCGGCGGCGCCGAGGGCGCAGTTCAGGCCGACGGAAATCGGCTTGGCGTGCGCCACCGAGTTCCAGAAGGCTTCGGTGGTCTGCCCGGACAGCGTGCGGCCGGAGGCGTCGGTGATGGTGCCGGAGATCATGATCGGCAGCTCAAAGCCGATCTCCTCGAACACGCCCTGCACAGCGAAGATCGCCGCCTTGGCGTTGAGGGTGTCGAAGATAGTTTCGATCAGGATCAGGTCGGCGCCACCCTCGATCAGGCCGCGGGTGGCTTCGGTGTAGTTCTCCACCAGTTCGTCGAAGGTGACGTTGCGGTAGCCGGGATCGTTGACGTCCGGGGAGATCGAGCAGGTGCGGCTGGTCGGGCCGAGCACGCCGGCGACGAAGCGCGGCTTGTCGGGCGTTTCCAGCGTCTTCGCATCGGCCACGCGGCGCGCCAGACGGGCGCCTTCGACGTTCAGTTCGTAGACCAGCGCTTCCATGCCGTAGTCGGCCTGGGACACCTGAGTGGCGTTGAAGGTGTTGGTCTCGAGGATGTCGGCGCCGGCGTCCAGGTAGGCCTTCTCGATGGCACCGATCACGTCCGGACGGCTGAGGATCAGCAGGTCGTTGTTGCCTTTGACGTCGCTCGGCCAGTCGGCGAAACGTTCGCCGCGGTAGTCCGCTTCCTCCAGCTTGTAGCTCTGGATCATCGTGCCCATGCCGCCGTCGAGGATGAGAATGCGCTCGCGAAGTGCGTGCTGGAGGGCCTGGAGGCGGGCGCGATCGTGCATGGTGACTACCTGGGGTAAAGCGGGAAGAGGGCGCGAATGATAGCAAAGTTGCGCTACGGCTAATCCTCGCCTGCATTTGTATGAGAAATACTCATGCAGGCGTGATGCCTGGCGGTCGCCGGCCCCGCTAGAATCGCGGCTCATTTTTTTCCGGGAAAACGCTACATGCGCATCCGCTTGCTTCTCGCCGTTTTCCTGGTGATGTCCGCACAGGCGCTGGGCGCCGAGGGCATCTCCTATAGCCGCGACATCCAGCCGATCCTCACGCAGAAGTGCGTGGCCTGCCACACCTGCTACGACGCGCCCTGCCAGTTGAATCTGGGCGGCACCGAGGGCGTCCTGCGCGGGGCCAGCAAGCTGCCGGTGTATGACGGTGAGCGGCGCAAGGCGCAGGAGCCGACGCGGCTTTATCTGGATGCCCGGGGCGAGGCGGCCTGGCGGCGCAGGGACTTCTATTCGGTACTCCACGACCGCGATGGCCAGGCCGCGCTGATGAAGCGAATGCTGGAACTCGGCCGGCAGGAACCGCCAACGCCGAACGCCAAGTTGCCGGCCGACCTGGATATCGGTATCGGCCGCGACAACCAGTGCCCGCTGCCGGAGGAGTTCGACGCCTACGCCAAGCGCTTCGCCCATGCCGGCATGCCGTTCGCCGTCACCGGGCTCAGCGAGCAGGAATACACCACGCTGCAAACCTGGTTGGCGCAGGGCGCGCCGGTGGATCAGCAGGACATGCAGCCGAACCTGAGCGAGGTGGCGCAGATCGCCGACTGGGAACGCCTGCTCAATGCGCCGGGCGCACGCGAGGCGCTAGTGAATCGCTGGCTGTTCGAGCACCTGTTCCTCGCGCACCTGTATTTCGACGATGGCGAAAGCGGGCATTTCTTCCAGTTGGTGCGCTCGCGCACGCCGAGCGGCCAGCCGATCGACCCGATCGCCACGCGGCGGCCGAACGACGATCCGGGCACCGTCTTCTACTACCGCCTGTGGCCGGTCCAGGGCGTGATCGTGCACAAGACGCACATCACCTATCCGCTCAGCGCGCAGAAGCTGGCGCGGGTGCGCCAGCTGTTCTACAGCGGCGACTGGCGGGCCGATGCGGTGCCCGGATACGGCGCGCAGCGACGTGCCAACCCGTTCGAGACCTTCGCCGCGATTCCGCCGCAGGCGCGTTACCAGTTCATGCTGGATAACGCCGAATACTTCGTGCGCACCTTCATCCGCGGGCCGGTGTGCCGCGGGCAGATCGCCACGGACGTGATCCGGGACAATTTCTGGACGACCTTCCAGGCGCCCGAGCACGACCTCTACCTGACCGACGCCCAGTACCGCAAGGAGGCCACGCCGCTGCTGGCGATGCCGGGCCAGTTCGACGAAGTCGGCGACCTGCTCGGCCTCTGGCTCGCCTACCGCGACAAGCGCAACGCCTATGAGCAATTGCGCATGAAGGCCTACGCCAAGGCGCAGCCGGCCGCCTGGGGCGATATCTGGCGCGGTAATGACAACGCGCTGCTGTCGATCTTCCGCCACTTCGACAGCGCGTCGGTGCGCAAGGGGCTCATCGGCGACGTGCCGAAGACCCTCTGGCTGCTCGACTATCCGTTGTTCGAGCGGACCTATTACCAGCTGGTGGTGAACTTCGACGTGTTCGGCAACGTCTCGCACCAGGCCCAGACACGCCTGTACTTCGACCTGATCCGCAATGGCGCCGAGGTGAACTTCCTCCGCCTGCTGCCGGCCGCGGCGCGGCAGGCAGAGCTGGACAGCTGGTACCAGAACAGCGGGCGGTTGAAGATGTGGCTGGATTACCAGGGCATCGACACGCACACGCCGAGCGCGCTGGGCTTGCCGGAAAAGGACGCCAAGCGCGCCTTCGGGCTGGCGCTGGTGGAGCATTTCGCGGCGGTCAATGCATATCCCGACCCGATCAATCGCTGCCGCGACGGACGTTGTTTCCGCCCGCAGGTGGCGCCGGTGCTGCAGCGGGTCGAGCAAGCGCTGAGTCGCCTGGTCAGCCGGCCGGCGAGCGAATTGGAGGTGATCGACGAACTGCCGGAGGCGACCCTGCTGCGGGTCGAGCGGGGCGACGGTCGACGCGAGATCTACACGCTGTTGCGCAACCGCGCGCACAGCAACGTGGCCTTCCTGCTCGGTGAGTCGCTGCGCTACCAGCCCGGCCTCGACACCCTGACGCTGTATCCCGGTGTGCTGACCAGCTACCCGAACTTCATCTTCGACCTCGAGGCGAGCGAGGCCGACGCGTTCGTGGCCGCGCTGGAGCAGGTGCGCGACCCGGCGAGCTTCGAGCGGGCCGTGGAGCGTTGGGGCATCCGGCGCAGCCATCCGGACTTCTGGCACTACTTCCTCGATCTCTCGAACTTCCTGCGCGAGACCGAGCCGGTGGAGGCGGGGATGCTCGACATGAACCGCTACCAGAACCTTTAGCGGGCGCCGCGCCACCGTTCCGCCGGCGGCGGCGACGAATTTTCTGCCCTCGAACGCGGTCGACATCTTGAGAAAAGATGCAGGGCCGCGCCGGGCAGTGGCGGACTTTCCAGACTGCGGCGGGCGAAACAGGCGGTGTATCGCCGGGCGCCGGGAGGGCGTCTCGCACGAGTGACGCGATATGTTGATTTCGCTTCAGGCGCTCAGAGCGGTTGCGGCCTGGATGGTGGTTTGCCACCACGTGATGCAGGTGTTCTTCGACTTCAAGGCAGACAGCCCGATCGGGCAATTCTTCGTGCAGAAGGGCGCCATCGGCGTCGATATCTTCTTCGTCATCAGCGGCTTCGTGATCTACCTGTCCACCGCCGGCAAGGACATCCAGGCTGGGCGTTTCCTGCTCAACCGGATCATGCGCATCGTGCCGGCGTACTGGCTGTACAGCCTGCTGATGGCGGCGATCATTCTCTATGCCCAGCAAATGACGCCGGGGCAGACCTTCGAGCTGCGTCACCTGATCCTCTCGCTGCTTTTCATCCCGGCGGAAAACCCCGGCGGCTACGGGCTCTACCCGACGCTGAACGTCGGCTGGACGCTGAACTACGAAATGTTCTTCTACCTGGTGTTCGCCCTGTCGCTGGTGGCGCCGCAGCGTCTGCGCCCGCTGTTGATCGCCGTCACGCTGGCACTGGTGAGCACCTTGCTGGCACATCAGGACTGGCTGAGCAATTTCTACCGCAACAGCATCCTGTACGAGTTCCTCTTCGGAGTGGCCATCGGCATCGCTTACCGGCGCGGTTGGATCGGCCAAGGCACCTGGCTGCCGTTGCTCATCCTGGCGGCATCGATGGCGCTGGTGCTGCATCTGGATGCTTCGTCGCGGCTGCTCAACTGGGGCGTTCCCAGCGCGTTCATCGTCGTCGCCTGCGTCGCGCTGGAACCCTGGTTCACGCGGGTGAAACCGCTGAAGATGCTCGGCGACTGTTCCTATTCGGTGTACCTGGTGCACGTCATCGTGCTGTCCACCGGCTGGTACCTGTACGAACGCTTCGGCTTCGACGAGTACTGGGTGATCGCCGCGTGCATGCCGGCGATCCTGCTGATTTCCTGGGCCAGTTACCAACTGATCGAGCGCCGGCTGTTTTTCCGCACCCGGCGCTGGCTCGAACCGCAGGCGGCGCGGGCGGATGCCTGAATACTTTCCCGACTAAAAAGCTAGGACTTTATCCGGGCGACCGCTTTGGCGTAGACTGCGTGCATGTATCGCGAGGAATCGACATGAGCGCTATCACCATTACCGACGCCGCCCACGACTATCTGGCCGACCTCCTGGCCAAGCAGAACACCACGGGTATCGGCATCCGCGTGTTCATCACCCAGCCCGGCACGCAATACGCGGAAACCTGCATCGCCTATTGCAAGCCGGGCGAAGAAAAACCCGAAGACACCGCACTGGCGTTGAAGAGCTTCACCGCCTGGATCGACTCGGTGAGCGAAGCCTTCCTGGAAGATGCCGTGGTGGATTACGCCACCGACCGCATGGGCGGCCAGCTGACCATCAAGGCGCCGAACGCGAAAGTGCCGATGGTCAACGAGGACAGCCCGCTCAACGAGCGCATCAACTACTACCTGCAGACCGAGATCAACCCGGGTCTGGCGAGCCACGGCGGCCAGGTGACTCTGGTGGATATCGTCGACGAAGGCGTTGCCGTGCTGCAGTTCGGTGGCGGTTGCCAGGGCTGCGGGCAGGCCGACGTGACCCTCAAGGAGGGCATCGAGAAAACCTTGCTCGAACGCATTCCGCAGCTCAAGGGCGTGCGTGACGTCACCGATCATAGCGTTCGGGAAAACGCGTACTACTGATCGACCCAGCAGTTAAGAAAGCGGCCCTGATGCCGCTTTTTTTTGCCTATCTGCCGGGCCGCCGCCGTGCGACGTGAGGGGGCGTTCACGGCTTTTTTTGGGCGCATGGCTCGACTTCCGTCCGCGCTCGGGCGATAAACGTGTGGCGAAGAGCCGCGACGTTTCATCCCATTGTCGTGATTGAATTTTTGAGCTGCGAGACGGCTGCCTATGTCCCTGATTCCCTTGCTCGTCTGCGACGACTCCAACATGGCGCGCAAGCAGTTGCTGCGCGCCCTGCCAGTGGACTGGGCGGTGTCCGTCACGCAGGCGACCAATGGCCGCGAAGGGCTGGAGGCGATTCGCCGCGGCGAGGGCGAGATCGTCCTGCTCGACCTGACCATGCCGGAAATGGATGGCTATGAAGTGCTCGCCGCGATGCGGGCCGAAGGCCTGTCCAGCCGCGTGATCGTGGTGTCCGGCGACGTTCAGGAGGAAGCGGTACGCCGCGTGATGGCGCTCGGTGCGCTGGCCTTCCTGCGCAAGCCGGCCGATCCGCAGGAGCTGGCCGATACGCTAAAACGCCTCGGCCTGCTGGGCGCGCCGGGCGTGCCTCCAGTCCCGGTGGCGAGCCTTGCCGAAACCACGGTCGGCTTTCGCGATGCCTTCCGCGAGACCGTCAACGTCGCCATGGGCCGTGCGGCGGCGTTGCTGGCGCGGGTGCTCAAGGTGTTCGTGCAGTTGCCGGTGCCCAACGTGAACATCCTCGAAGTCGGCGAACTGCACATGGCGCTGGCCGATGCGCAGCGTGGCGAGCGCCTGACCGCGGTCTGCCAGGGCTACATCGGCGAAGGCATCGCCGGCGAGGCGCTGCTGATCTTCCATGACTCCGAAGTGGCCGACATGGCGCGGCTGATGCGCTGGTCGTCGAGCGAGTACTCGGAGATGGAAATGCTGCTGGACCTCTCCAGCGTGCTGATTGGCGCCTGCCTCAGCGGCATCGCCGAACAGATCGACGTGGTGTTTTCCCAGAGTCATCCGCAGGTTCTCGGTGCCCATGCCGGCCTCGACGACCTCATCCAGGTCAACCAGCGTCGCTGGAAGAAGACCCTGGCGGTGGAGATCAGCTACAGCCTGGAAGGGCACGACATTCACTTCGACCTGCTGCTGCTGTTCACCGAGGATTCGGTGGAGCTGCTGTCGCACAAACTCGCTCACGTGATGAACTGACCATGGCAGAGATCGATCTGGAAGAATTCCATTGGCTGGCGGCCATCGTGCAGGGTATCGATGTCGGCGTGGTGGTGCTGGACCGTGCCTACCGCGTGGAGGTGTGGAACACCTTCATGGAGAACCGTTCCGGGCTGCAGCCCAGCCAGGCCTATCACCGCTCCTTCTTCGAGCTGTTCCCGGAGGTCAACGAGGAGTGGTTCCGCATGAAGGTGGAAAGCGTCGCCACGCTGGGCACGCCGGGTTTCACGGTGTGGGAGCAGCGACCGTACCTGGTGCGCTTCAAGAACTACCAGCCGATCACCGGGCGTGAAGACTTCATGTACCAGAACACCACGCTGCTGCCGTTGCGCTCGGTGAACAGTGAGATCGGCCACATCTGCCTGGTGATCTACGACGTCACCGACGTGGCGATCAACCGACGCCAGTTGCAGGCGGTCAACGCCAAGCTGGAGGGGCTGTCGCGCATCGACCGTCTCACCGGGCTGTTCAACCGCGACCACTGGGACGAATGCCTGCGGCACGAGTTCGCCCGCACCCAGCGCTACGACAGCCCGCTGTCGCTGGTGATGATGGACATCGATCACTTCAAGGCGATCAACGACAGCTTCGGATACCTGGCGGGCGACCAGGTCATCCAGCGCCTGTCGGAGTTGCTCCGCGAGCACATTCGCGATGTCGACATCGCCGGCCGCTACAGCGGCGAGGAGTTCGTCGTGCTGCTGCCGGATACCGGCAAGGACGGCGGCCTGGTGTTCGCGGAACGCCTGCGCACTGCGGTGGAGAGGTTGCGGGTCGAGCATGACGGCCACGTCATCCCGTTCACCATCAGCCTGGGCGTGGCCCAGCCCACTGCGCTCTGCGTCGATCACCACATGCTCATCGAGTGGGCCGACCAGGCGCTGTACAGCTCGAAGAAGGGCGGGCGCAACCAGGTTTCGGTGTACCTGTAGCGCCGCTCAGGCGCAGTCGGCCTTCGATTCGGCGGCGTTCTGCAGGTTCTCCAGAAACTTCATCAGCGCGACTTCCTCCACGCGCAGCCCCTTGCGCGGCCTCGGCTTCTTCAGCTCGGCCAGCGTGCCGTCACCGAAGGCATCGATCACCGCCGGATGGATGTAGCACTTGCGGCAGATGGCCGGGGTGTTGCCGAGCTGGCTGGCGACCGCCTTGACGATTTCCACCACCTGCTTGCGGGGGTCGACCTCGCCGGCGAGCCTGGCGCTTTCGCAGAGGCTTTCCAGGGCGAGCGCGCTGCCGGCCCAGGTGCGGTAGTCCTTGGCAGTGAAGTCTTCGCCAGCGTGGGTCTGCAGGTAGGCGTTGATGTCGGAGGAGGTCACCACATGGCGCTCGCCGTCCTCGTCCAGGTACTGGAAGAGGTGCTGGCCGGGCAGTTCCAGGCAGCGTTTGACGATCCTCGCCAGGCGCGGATGGCTGAGTTTGACGTTGTGTTCGATGCCGCTCTTGCCGCGGAAATGGAAACGAATGGCGGTGCCTTTGACGTCGACGTGGCGGTTGCGCAGCGTGGTCAGGCCGAACGACTTGTTCTCCTTGGCGTAACGGCTGTTGCCGACGCGGATCAGCGTCGAGTCCAGCAGCGAAACGACCGTGGCCATCACTTTGTCGCGGCCCATGCCCGGTTGTGCCAGGTGCTTTTCCAGGGTGGCGCGCAGCTTGGGCAGGGCGCGTCCGAACGCGAGCATGCGCTCGTACTTGTCCGCATCGCGAACCTCGCGCCAGCGCGGATGGTAGCGGTACTGCTTGCGTCCGCGCGCGTCGCGGCCGGTGGCCTGCAGGTGCCCGCTGGGGTTGGGACAGATCCAGACATCGGTATAGGCCGGCGGAATCGCCAGCTTGTTGATCCGGCTGATCTCGCTCTTGTCGCGGATACGCTGGCCGTCGACATCGAAGTAGACGAACTTGCCGCGCAACTTGCGCCGGCTGATGCCGGGCTGCGTATCGTCGACATAGCTGAGGTCGGGCGGAAGCATCGAACAGAGCGGGGTGCCAGTGTCCGCGGACTCGTCCGGCGGCACCGGCAGCCGCCCTTCGGCCAGCGGCGGTATCAGGCGCATACGTACTCCTTGAAGCGAACGCGCTGCGAGGCAGCGAGGGGCTAAGTGCTGCCGGCGACTCAGGCGTCGGAACCGCGATACGGCTCGCCTTCCTTCTCGGCGCTGTTACGCAGAAGCAGGTCGATGGCCATGGCCATTTCGTCGATGGCTTCGCGATAGAGCGCGGGATTGTCCTGGGTTTCCGCCTGGTCGGCGTGTTTGCGGGCGGTGTTGAGGTGCTGAATGATTTCGGAATGGTCGCCGAGCATCGTCTGGTTCCTCTGGTGAGTATCTGCATTGCCTAGAAACAGTGACCCGGTCGCAAAGGCGGCGGTTCAGCCCACCGGTCAGCGCGCCCTCGGGCGGTCGGTCGCCATGGACCAGCGTTTGCGTTCGCAGCGCGGGCAGGGGCCGCCCTGTCCGTAGTCCAGCGACTGGACGAAGCCACAGCGGCAGCAGGCGTAGAGGCCGTTCTGGTGGGCGGTCTCGACGACCACCCGCTCGCTGGGCGGAAGCACTGACAGCCCGTGGCGCGTCTCATCGCTGTCGAAGAAGTACAGGCTCACGTCGCCGTTCACCTCGAGGATGCCCAGGCGCACCTGGCCCAGGTGCTCGACGCCTTGCTGGCGCAGCTCCATGAAGAATTCGTCGTCGGAGATGTTGGTGGCCTCCAGCGTCGGCAGGTCGTACTGGCCATCGCGGATGATCACCATCGGCTTGCCCTCCATCCAGGCGCCGAAGCGCGGGCTGCGCTCCATCGCGTACGTGGTGGCGCGATACAGCACCAGCAGGGTGACGAAGACCATCACGATCGGCAGCAGCGGAACATCGTCGTAGAAGGACACATCGCCCGCCGCCGAGCCCAGGGTGAGGATCACCACCACCTCGAACAGCGACAGCTGGCGCACGCCGCGGCGCCCGGAGATCTTCAGGAAGGCGAACACCGCGAGGTAGGCAAAGCTGGCGCGCAGCGCGACCTCGCCGAGGAACAGCACAGGGAATTCGTCCAGCAGCATGCGTTTGAGGTCGAACGCTTCCATTGCTTCTACCTGGCTTCAGCAGTGTTTGAGGTCCACCTGGAAGGGCATCGACCAGGGATACAGCGCATGCCCGTCCTTGCTCAGCTCCAGCCGCGCCTGTTCGATCAATCCTGCGAAACGGATCGGCTCGCTGTACTGCGAGCGCGCCAGGTGAGCGATGGAGTAGAGGGCTCGGCCGGACTGGTCGCTCACCTTCAGGGAGAAGCTGGCGTCCTCGCGGTCGGCGACGGTCGTGCAGTGGAGCGGGAGGAAGGCCTGATCGATGATGCGTCGGGCTTGGTCGAGGGTGAGGTGCGTGGTACTCATGGTGGTCCTCCCGCCGGCGGTGGCTGAGGGATAGACCGGAGCAGCGCTCCCGGAGTTCGTCACGGGGCCTGCGGCACGCTGTCGGCACGCGGATACGAAAAGGCCCGGCGATTGCCGGGCCTTTCGGTTTACTCGGGCATGCTCCACGGGGAGAGCCTGAAGCCTTCCTGGCTCAGCTCCTGCCGCGCCTGCTGGAGGATTTCCGCCAGTTGCTGCGGATCGCAATAGGTCGTGCGGGAAATCTTCGAGCGACCGAGGACCCGGGTGCAGGTCCTGTCGACGACGCTCAGGCTCAGTTCACCACTGCCTTCCAGCGGAGCCCAGGCGACGCATTCGAATGGTTGGAAAGCGCGGCCGGCGATCAAAAGTGCTTCGTTGACACGGAGCGGGGCATTCATGGGGGCGGTCTCTTAAAAGTGCCTAAATGGAGGGGCCTGGTACGGTCACTTGCAGCAGGCTCGGTCATTTCATTGATGTCGGTGTTAAGCTGGAAGTCACGGGATGTCGACAATCGGAAAGCAAATGTCGCGTCTAGGGATTTTTTGCGGGGTTTCCTATTCGGTTCTGCGGGTGAACGGGTTGTTCGGATGAATCACTTCAAGGTCGGTTTCCAGCGCCTGGATCAGTCGGTCGATCTCCTTGTGGGTGAGCTTGGTGTTGCAGCGGATTCCAGTGACGGTCAGCAAGGGGGCAGCGGTCAGTGGGTCCAGCACCCGGACCAGAAGGCTGTCCGGCGTCTCGAAGGAAACTTCCAGACCCAGGGGTCTGAAGTGGCGCCGCATCAGTTCCAGCGCCTGGGGCAGGGTGAGCCTGTTCAACCATGGGGTCCTACTTGCAACGCAGAGATGCGAACCCGGCATGGGTTCGAATGGATGAGGCGAAACTAGCACCCCGCCAGCGACGGCTCCTTGACCCGCGGCAGCTGAATTCCGCCGTGGCGTGAATCCGATGAACGTACGAAGAGCCGCACGACCCTGTGCTGTCCACCGTGGGTACCCACGCGATGGAGAAGAAGATGCACACGATCAGATTCCCGCTACTTGTCCTGGCCACCGTCATTCCCCTCGTCAGTCACGCGGGCGCCGGTTTGAGCCTGGAAGACCAGCGTCGCCAGAGCGGCGAGCAGATGGAAAACAACCGCCAGCAGGTGGGCGACAACCTCAACCAGATTCGTACCCCGGCCGATCAGGCGGCGCCGGGCACGGCCAACTCCGCCAACGGCACCTCGACTAACGGCAATTCGGTGAACAGCGGCAACGGCACCCCCACGACCACCGGCCAGCAGCGCTCCACCACCGAGCCCGGCACGCCCACCACCGGCCAGCAGCGTTCGACCGTCGCGCCGGGCACGCCCACCACCGGCCAGGAGCGTTCCACGGTCGCGCCGGGTACGCCAACCACTACGAGCCCGGGCAACACCGACGGCACGCTCAACCAGAACGGCGCGAACCCGAGCAATTCCAGCGGCGCGGGCACCAGTGGTACCGGCAGCAACAACGGTGGAGCACCCATGGGCGGAAGCGGCGGTAACTCCGGCTCCGGCTCTGGCTTCGGTTCGGGTTCAGGCGCCGGCGGTTCCGGGGGCTCGGGTGGAGCAGGCGCAGGCGGCGGTGGCGGCGGTAGCTGAAACGCTCACTGGCGTGGATAGACGATCACGGCCGCGCGCAGCTTGCGCCGGCCGAACCGGCTCATCTTGTCGAATTCGGCGTGGCTGACCGGCACGTGCTGGCAGTCCATCTGCCGGCGATGGATGCTGTGGTCCACGTCCGGGTCGTGCAGGTAGATGAAGTCCTCGTCGCAGTCGGTGACGATCACCCAGTGCGGCGCTTTGGAGCGCGTCAGCCGATAGCTGCTGATCAGCACCAGCGGTTGTCCGCCGGCGGCGAGCGCGGCCGGAATGTCCAGCGGCCCGCGTTTTAGCGACTGCACGTCGCTCTGCTCCAGCTCGGCGCAGAAGTCTTCATGCACCACGCGCATCACCGCGCGTTTCTCCTCGCTGCGCACGCCGTCGAGGAACAGCGGCCCACTGACGCTCACCATCAGGCTGACGCGGAACCCGCGTCGCCAGGCGGCCAGCGCGAGGCCATGGGGGCCGCAGCCACCGTGCCCGGCGGTCATGTAGATGGTGGTCGCCTCGCGCCACAGGCGCAGTTCCTCGCGGCGCGTCATGCGGAAGTCGCGATCCAGCGCTGCCATGGCCATCAGCAACGATGCCGGGCCACAAGTGAATTCGGTGGTCTGCCGATAGTAGGGCGAGCGCTTGCGCCGACCCTGGCTGAGTTGGCGAATGCGCTTCTCGTAGCGCAGCGCTTCGGTGTGGTCTTCGTAGTAGTCGCTGAGGCGGGCGAAGGGCAGGTAGCCGTTGCGTTCGTAGAGGGCGATGGCGGCGCCGTTGTCCGGGCGCACCTCCAGGCGCAGGAAGGCGCAGTCGTTTTCCAGCGCGGCCTGTTCCGCCGCCTCCAGAAGCCGTTGTCCGAGGCCGCGGCCGCGCGCCTGTGGATCGCTGGCGATGGAGTACAGGCGCGCCAGCGAGGTGCCCTGGTGGAACAGCACCAGCGCGTAGCCGAGGAGGCCCCCGTCTTCCTCGGCGAGCGTCAGCCGGGCGTTGGCCCGCGTGATCATCCAGTGGAAATTCCGCCGCGAGAGACGGTCGTGATCGAAGCAGCGGTTTTCCAGTTCCACCAGGGCGGCGATGTCTTCGGCCGTGGCGAGGCGTAGGGCGGCTTTCATCGATAAGGAGTTTCCAGTACGGGCGAACGCGATGTTTGTCTCGCATGTCCTAGCACAGACAGGCGGGGGCGCCTTTTGCTCCCGGCATATGAGCGGGAGCGATCGTGAGCAGACTCGTCATTGTGGTCGAGCGCAAGGAGGATTGGACCTCCTACTATCCAAGCGAAGATGTCATCAGTGTCCAGGAGTATCTGGAACAACCCAACGACGATGCCAGCGGCAAACGGGTTCAGGTGATCAACCTGTGCCGCAACTACAAGTACCTCGGCCACGGCTACTACTGCTCGCTGCTGGCCGAGGCCCGCGGGCACCGGGTGATCCCCAGCGTGCGCACCATCAGCGAGCTGGCGCGCAAAGCGCTTTACAGCCTGGCGCTGGAATACCTCGACAAGTCCCTCGACAGAGCGCTGGCCGACCACCCGTTCGGCAGCACCGACGGCTTCACCCTCACGCTGTATTTCGGCCGTACCGAGATCGAACCGTTGCAGGAACTGGCGCGCCAGCTGTTCGAGGCGTTTCCCTGTCCGCTGTTGCTGGTGGAATTCCGCCGCAACGACAGTTGGCACATCACCGGGATCAAGCCCGGTAGCCTGCACAAGCTGCGCGACGACCAGGAGGACCACTTCGCCAACGTCCTCGACGCCTTCAACCGCAAGATCTGGCGACGCCCACGTTCACGCCGTCTGGTGCGCTTCGACCTGGCCATCCTGCAGGACCCGGACGAAGCCTTCCCGCCGTCCAATCGCAAGGCGCTGAAGAACTTCATCCGCGTCGGCAAGCGCCTCGGCATCGAGGTGGACCTGATCGAGAAGAAGGACTTCTCCCGCCTGGCCGAGTACGACGCGCTGTTCATCCGCGAAACCACCAGCGTCAGCGACCACACCTACCGCTTCGCCAAACGCGCCGAAAGCGAGGGGCTGGTGGTGCTGGACGATCCCGCGTCCATCCTGCGCTGCACCAACAAGGTGTACCTCACGGACTTGCTGCGCGCCCACAAGCTGGGCATGCCGGCCACGGAAATACTCTACAAGGACCGCCCGCACGAACTGGACAACCTGGGCGACCGGCTGGGCTTCCCACTGGTGCTGAAGATCCCCGACGGCAGTTTTTCCCGTGGGGTGATCAAGGTCGAGGATCAGCAGGCGCTGCTCAAGGTGACCGCCGAGCTGTTCGAGCGCTCGGTGCTGCTGCTGGCGCAGGAGTTCTTCTACACCGAGTACGACTGGCGCATCGGCATGCTCAATCACAAGCCGATCTTTGCCTGCAAATACTTCATGTCCAAGGGCCACTGGCAGATCTACGACCACCGCCCGGACGCCCAGGAAGTCAGTGGCGACTTCCAGACGCTGCCGGTGGAGGAGGTGCCGCGCGAGGTGCTGGAGCTGGCGACCACCACCGCCAACCTGATCGGCGACGGGCTCTACGGGGTGGACCTGAAGCAGGCGGGCGACAAGGTGGTGGTCATCGAGGTCAACGACAACCCGAACATCGACGCCGGCATCGAGGACGTGCACCTGCAGGACGAACTCTATGCCGCGGTGCTGCTGGAATTCGTCCGTCGCCTGGAGCTCAAGCGCAAGGGCCAACCCTGGTCGGAAAACCAGGAAGGTGTGATCTAGGGCGTCGCCGTGAGCGCGTTGGCGCTCACGGCAGCGGACCGGCGTCGACGCCGGTCAGACGCGGAACTGGCCAAGCAGGCGTCCCAGTTGGTCGGCGAGCTGACCGAGGTTCTTGCTCGCGCTGCTGGTCTCTTCGGCGGACAGTGCGCTGGTGTGCGCCAGGCTCGCGGCTTCGGTGACGTTGCGGTTGATGTCCTCCACCACATGCGATTGCTGCAGTGTGGCGCTGGCGATGGAGGCGTTGGCGCCGGCGAGGTTGCGCATCGACTGGGCGATCAGTTGCAGGCTCTCGCTGGCCTGGCTGGCCTGGTCTACGGTCAGTTGCGAGGCCTCGCTGCTTTCGTGGATGACCTTCACCGCGGCGCCGGAGTTGGTTTGCAGTCGTTCGATCATGCCCTGGATCTCCGCTGTCGATTGCTGCGTGCGCTGGGCCAGCAGGCGCACTTCGTCGGCCACCACGGCGAAGCCGCGACCCTGTTCGCCGGCGCGGGCCGATTCGATGGCGGCGTTGAGCGCGAGGAGGTTGGTTTGCTCGGCGATGGCCCGGATCACCTCCAGAACCTTGCCGATCTGCGAGCTTTCCTGGGCCAGCGCCTGGATCACCTGCACGGCCTGGCCGATGGTGCCGGACAGCTGGTCGATCTGGCGCAGGCTGTTGTCGATGTTCTGCTGGCCCTGGTTGGCCTGCTCCTCGGCGTTGCGCACTTCGTTGGCCGCTTCCTCGGCGCTTTTCGCCACGTCCTGCACGCCATAGGTGACTTCGTTGATCGCGGTGGCGACCAGCTCCATCTGCTGCGACTGCTGCTGGCTGGTCTGGTAGCCCTGGTTGGCCACGCCATCCAGCGAGCGCGCGGCTTCGTCCAGCGAGCGCGAGGCGGCGAGCGATTCGCCGATGACCTGGCGCAGCTTGAGGGTAAAGGCGTTGAAGTGCCTGGACATCTGCGCCAGCTCGTCGTTGCCCTGGGTATCGAGGCTGCGCGTGAGGTCCGCCTCGCCGCTGGCGATGTTGGCCATGGCGCCGACCGCGGCGTTCAGCGGCACCACGATGCTGCGTGCGATCAGCATCACCAGCAGGGTCATCACCACGGCGATGCCGAGGCCGATCAGCGACGCGTGCAGCGCCTGGCCGTAGAACTGGGCCTGCATGTCGTCGATGTAGATGCCGGTGCCGAGCACCCAGCCCCAGGGCTCGAACAGCTGGATGTAGGACACCTTGGGGACCGGTTCGGCGCTGCCCGCCTTCGGCCAGCGGTAGTCCACCATGCCGCCGCCCTGCTTGCGCGCGAGGGCGACCATTTCGTTGAACAGCTCCTTGCCGTCCGGGTCCTTGATCGTCGAGAGGTTCTGGCCTTCGAGCTTCTGGTTGACCGGATGCATGATCATCTTCGGCCCGAGGTCGTTGATCCAGAAGTACTCGGTCTTGTCGTAGCGCAGGCTGCGGATCATCGCGGCGGCCTGCGTCTGGGCCTGCTCGCGGGTCAGGGTGCCTGCAACCTCCTGGTCATGGAAGTTCTGCAGGATGGCGCTGGCGCTCTGCACCAGATGACGGGTCTTCTCGACTTTCCCCTCGTAAAGGTCGTTGTGGATCTGTTGCAGCATGAACACGCCGAGCGCCACCAGCATGGCGACAGCAACCGCGAGAATCAGCATCAGCCGGCGGCTGATGGGCAAACTTCGGAGACTGCGCATGGTGAAGCCCTCGATATTGTTGTTATTGCTCTAGCGTGGGAACTGTAGCGGTTCCACAACTGTCCGAAACCCGGTTTGCCAGCCTTTAGCCAGCTTCTGATAGCATTTCGGCAAAGCGCGGGCAAACCTGAGCGTGGGGCGGTTATGTCGCACCCCCTGCGCACCGAGCCGTATGCGTTTTTAAACCTGGGAACTGGGGGAATGATGGATCTTTGGAGCGCCTTTCAGGCACTGGTTCTGGGTATTGTCGAAGGGCTGACCGAATTCCTGCCGATCTCCAGCACGGGCCACCTGATCGTGGTTGGCGACCTGCTGGAGTTCAACGGCGACCGATCCACCGCGTTCAAGATCATCATCCAGCTGGGCGCGATCCTGGCGGTGATGTGGGAGTTTCGCAGCCGCGTCATCGACGTGGTGGTCGGGCTGCCGACGCAACGTCGCGCGCAACGTTTCACGCTGAATCTGCTGATCGCCTTCATTCCGGCGGTGATCCTCGGCCTGCTGTTCGCCGACCTTATCGAACACTGGCTGTTCAACCCGATTACCGTCGCTACCGCGCTGATCATCGGCGGTGTGGTGATGATCTGGGCCGAGCAGCGCGAGCATACGATTCGTGCCGAAACGGTCGACGACATGGACTGGAAGCTGGCCCTGAAGGTCGGTTTCGCCCAGTGCCTGGCGCTCATTCCGGGCACCTCGCGCTCCGGCTCGACGATCATCGGCGGCCTGCTGTTCGGTCTCTCGCGCAAGGCCGCCGCGGAGTTCTCGTTCTTCCTGGCGATGCCGACGATGGTCGCGGCGACGGTCTATTCGCTCTTCAAGTACCGCGAGATCCTCCACCTCAGCGATCTTCCGGTATTCGCCATCGGCTTCGTCTCCACCTTCATCGTGGCGATGATCACCGTGCGCGCGTTGCTCAAATTCATCGCCAACCACAGCTACGCGGCGTTCGGCTGGTACCGGATCGCCTTCGGCCTGGTGATTCTGGCGACCTGGCAGTTCGGCTGGATCGACTGGAGCACGGCCCAGGGCTGAGGCGATTCGCAGGGACGCGAACGATGGAGCTGCGCGGCACCTTGAAAAGCTGGAACGACGAGAAGGGCTTCGGCTTCATCGTTCCGCAGGCGGGCGGGTCCCAGGTCTTCGTGCATGTCTCGGCGATGCGCGGCGAGCGTCGCCCACGGCCCGGCGACACCGTGCTTTATACGATGTCCAGTGAGCCGGGCGAACGTCCGCGCGCCGGCCATGCACGGTTGCCGGGCCTGTCGCTGGACGATCCGGCGATCCGCCAGAAACCACGCGACACCGCCAGGCCCGCCACCCGCCACAGCGCCTCCCCGGCACGCACGCCGCGCAGGCCACTCCATCTGCCACTGAAACTGACGCTCTTCGCGCTGCTGTGCCTGTTGCCGGCAGGCGGCGTCGCGCAGTTGGCCTGGCGCGGAAGCTTCTGGCCGGCGGCCGCCTATCTGCTGCCCAGTGTGCTCGCCTTTCTGCTCTACGGGATCGACAAGCGCTGCGCGCTGTCCGGCGGCCGGCGCACGCCGGAAAACACCCTTCACCTGATCGAGCTGTTGGGCGGCTGGCCGGGCGCGCTGATCGCCCAGCAGGTGTTTCGCCACAAGACGCGAAAGCTTTCCTACCAGCTGCTTTTCTGGCTGATCGTGCTGCTGCACCAGGCGTTCTGGATCGATTGGCTGTTGCTTGGCCGGCGCTTCATTCCGTTCTAGCGGCGCTCGGCCTGGCGGTACATCCACAGGCTGAGCAGCAGGCCGGCGAGTGCCATCAGCGCGGCACTGAAGAAGATGCTGGCGAAGCCCAGGCCATTGGCGATGGCGCCCATCAGCGGGCCGGCGATGCCCAGCGCGATGTCGAAGAACACCGCGTAGGCACCCAGCGCCGAGCTGCGGCTGGAGGCGGGTATCCGCGAGATCGCCTCGACTCCCAGAGCCGGATACACCAGCGACAGGCCGAAACCGGTCAGCGCCGCGCCGCACAGCGCCAGCCAGGGCTGATGGGCGAAACCGAGCAGCAGCAAACCCAGGCATTCCACGCCGAGACAGGCGATCGCCACGCGATAGCCGCCCAGTCGTTTGATCGCGCCGCCGAACAGCAGTCGTGCACCGATGAACGAGGCGCCGAATGCCGTGAGGCAGTAGGCGGCGCCGCTCCAGCCCAGGCTGGCGTAGTACAGGGTGATGAAGGTGCCGATGGTGCCGAAGCCGATCGAGCCCAGCGCGAGCCCCAGCCCGTTGGGTGCGATCTGCCAGAGCACCCGGCGAAACGGCAGGCGCTCGCCGGGAACGATGGGCGCTGGCGGCCGGTTCCAGGCCAGGCCCAGGGCGACGACGCCCAGCAGGGTGATCGAGGCGCCCATGCTCCACAGGCCCAGCGCACCGACCATCAACACCCCGAGCGGTGCGCCGATCGCCACTGCGCCATAGGCGGCGATACCGTTCCAGGAAATCACCCGTGCGGTGTTGTCCGCTCCGACGCGGCCGATGCCCCAACTGATCGCGCCGGTGCCCACCAGGCCTTGCGAAATGCCCAGCACCACGCGGCCGGCGAGCAGCAGGCCCAGGCTGGCGGACGGCCAGGCCTGGATCGAGGTGGATATCAGCGTAAGGATGCCGCTCAGGGTGCAGCCGACGAGGCCGAACATCACGGCCTTCTTCGCGCCCAGGCGGTCGGCCGTGGCGCCGGCCAGCGGTCGGGAGAGCAGGGTGGCGAGGTACTGGCTGCTGATCACCACGCCCGCCAGCACCGAGCCATATGCCAGGTCGTCGTGTACGTAGCCAGGCAGAACGGCCAGTGGAATGCCGATGCTGAGGAAGGCGATGAAGGTGAAGAAGACGATGCTGATGATTTGCAGCGTGATCGGTGGAGAAGGCTGCGCGGGCGGGCTCATGGACACTCGAAGCGGTGGCAGAACAGGTTCGCCATGATCGCCTGTCCCCGGTAATTAAGAAAGCTAGCTAAGCAATTCACTCGTCGTCCAGCAGTAGCCCGATCCGCTTGCGCTTTGGCAGGCGCGCCACCACAAGTTGGTGGGAACGGCGCAGCAGGAGGGACAGTTCGGCATCGCCCAGCGGGTAGGGCGGCGCCATGGCGATCCAGTGGGCGCGGGCCAGATAAGGCGCCGGGCGAATGCCGGGACGGTCGCAGAAGCCGAGGAACAGGTCGGCGTCGACCTTGAAGGCGAGGCGTTCGCCGAGGAAATCGACGATGGCGAACATCTTGTTGCCGGCGACCGAGAAGACCCGATTATGGCCCCACTTGAGGTCTTCCCGGGCGCCCGGCAACTGCAGGCAGAAGGCGGCGACGGCATCCGGTGACATGTTTCGTTCTCCTCTCTTTGGTGCGATTGGGGCGGCTCGACAGCACGCATCTCACGACGGATCATGGCTGACCTTCAACCCCGTGCAGCAGGAAATTCCATGTCCCTCTCCATGTATCAGGCCTCCGTCCCGGTGTTCGTGCGCATGTTCGGCAACCTGTCGGCGATCCTCGACAAGGCCGCGGCCTTTGCCGAAGCGAAGAAGATCGACCCCTCCGTGCTGGTCAATGCGCGTCTGGCGGTCGACATGCTGCCGCTGTCGAAGCAGGTCCAGATCGCCAGCGATGCGGCCAAGGGCGCCGGCGCCCGCCTGACCGGCAGCGACGTTCCGAGCTTCGCCGACACCGAAACCACCTTTCCCGAATTGCAGGCGCGCGTCGCCAAGACCGTGGACTTTCTCAAGGGCCTGGATGCCGCGCAGTTCGACGGCAGCGAGTCGAAGGAGATCGTGCTCACGCTGGCGAAGGGTGAGGTGAGGTTCAAGGGTGACGCCTACCTGCTGAACTTCGTGCTGCCTAACTTCTATTTCCACATGACCACCGCCTACGCGATCCTCCGTCACAACGGCCTCGACCTGGGCAAGATGGACTACCTGGGCGCCCTCTGATCCGTCCTCTGGTCCGATCCGTGCATCGTTCCCGCGACCCGGCGCCCCTGTGCGTCCGGGGCTCGCGGAAATGCACGGGAGGGGAGCATGTCAGGGCGTTTTTTCACAGTGTTCTTGGCGACCATGCTCACCGCACTGCCGATCGCAGGGCGTGCTGCCCCCAGTTGGGGCGTCGGTCTGCACCGGCTGACGCTGGAAGACCCGGTCGACCACCAGCCGATGAGCGCCGTCGCGTTCTATCCGTCCTGGGTCAAGCGCGGCGACACGCATATCGACCTGTTCCGCATCGCTGGCCGCGAAGACACGCCGCCGGCGCCGGGCCGCTTCCCGCTGATCGTGCTGTCCCATGGCAATGGCGGCTCGCCCCTGGCGCATCATGACCTGGCGACCGCGCTGGCGCATCGCGGCTTCATCGTGCTGGCGGTGCAGCATCCCGGTGACAACGTCGACGACCAGAGCCGCATCGGCCGCTTCAGCAACCTCTATGGCCGCCCGATGCAGCTCTCCGCGGCGATCGACGCGGTCGGCCAGGACAAACTGCTCGGAGATGAAGTCGACAGCCGCCAGGTCGGGGTGATCGGCTACTCGGCGGGCGGGGAATCGGCGTTGATCCTGGCCGGCGGCCATCCCGAACTCCAGCACCTTCGCCAGTACTGTGAAAAACAGCCGGACGACGCCGAGGCCTGCGAGCGCGCGGCGAGCCTGGCGATCGACGATGACGTGGTGGAGGCCGCGCCGGATTCGCGGGTGCGTTCGCTCCTGCTGCTGGCGCCGCTCGGCCTGATGTTCGGGCGCCAGGACCTGGCCGACGTCCAGGTGCCCGTGCTGCTCTACGCCGGCGCCGAGGACCACCTGTTGCTGCCGGCGGAAAACGCCGCGGCGCTGGCGCGGCGCCTGCCTGGACCTGCCGATTACCGTGTGGTGCCGGGCGCCGGGCATTTCGTCTTCATGGCGCCCTGTTCGGCGGAGATGCGCGAGGCCGCGCCGCAGCTCTGCGACGACGGCGAGGGGGTCGATCGCATGGCCGTCCACGACAGCCTCAACAGCGAGGCCGTGCGCTTCTTCAGCCAGACGCTGACGGCCCCCCAGACCGCCGCGCAGTTATAGCGCTGCTAGCGTCGGACCGCGGCGATCCGCACGGCCCGCCACCGGCGGTGCTAACGGCGCATCGAGGCCGTCCTGCGAGGAGGCTGCGGCGGCGCTTGAGCCGCCGCGCTTCCAAGCCTCCATGCAACTGCCCCGGGACCTATGCGACAATATGCACAAATCTGGCATGACCCCCCGCATTTGTTGCCCCACAGCTCGGCCATAGCGTGCAGGTGCTGCTCACGATCTGTGCCCGCTGGATCCGGGAGTCGTCTATCGACCGACTCCAGCAACTCTCAAGTTACTGATAGGTAAACCTCTTGATCTCCACCGCAAACATCACCATGCAGTTCGGCGCCAAGCCGCTGTTCGAAAACGTGTCCGTAAAGTTCAACAACGGCAACCGCTACGGCCTAATCGGCGCCAACGGCTGTGGCAAGTCGACTTTCATGAAGATCCTCGGTGGTGACCTGGAGCCGTCCGGTGGGCAGGTGATGCTCGAGCCGAACGTGCGCCTCGGCAAGCTGCGCCAGGACCAGTTCGCCTACGAAGAATTCAACGTGATCGACACCGTGATCATGGGTCACGAAGAGCTGTGGAAGGTCAAGGCCGAGCGCGACCGCATCTACTCGCTGCCGGAAATGAGCGAAGAAGACGGCATGAAGGTGGGCGAGCTCGAAGGCGAGTTCGCCGAGATGGACGGCTACACCGCCGAGTCCCGCGCGGGCGAGCTGTTGCTCGGCCTGGGCATTCCCCTGGAACAGCACTTCGGCCCGATGAGCGAAGTCGCCCCTGGCTGGAAGCTGCGCGTGCTGCTGGCCCAGGCGCTGTTCGCCGACCCGGACGTGCTGCTGCTCGACGAGCCGACCAACCACCTGGACATCAACACCATCCGCTGGCTGGAAAACATCCTCACGGCGCGTAACAGCACCATGATCATCATTTCCCACGACCGTCACTTCCTCAACGCGGTCTGCACCCACATGGCCGACCTGGATTACGGCGAGCTGCGCCTGTTCCCGGGCAACTACGATGAATACATGATGGCGTCCACCCAGGCCCGCGAGCAGCTGCTGGCCGACAACGCCAAGAAGAAGGCGCAGATCGCCGAGTTGCAGACCTTCGTCAGCCGCTTCTCGGCCAACGCCTCCAAGGCCAAGCAGGCCACCAGCCGCGCCAAGCAGATCGACAAGATCCAGCTGGCCGAGGTCAAGCCGTCGAGCCGCGTCAGCCCGTTCATCCGCTTCGACCAGACCAAGAAATTGCACCGCCAGGCGGTGACCCTCGAGAAGCTGTCCAAGGCCTTCGACGACAAGGTGCTGTTCAAGAACTTCAGCTTCCAGGTCGAAGCCGGCGAGCGCGTGGCCATCATCGGCCCCAACGGCATCGGCAAGACCACGCTGCTGCGTACCCTGGTTGGCGAGATGGCCCCGGACGCCGGCAGCGTGAAATGGACCGACAGCGCAGAGGTGGGCTACTACGCCCAGGATCACGCCCACGACTTCGAAGCCGACGAGACCCTGTTCGAGTGGATGGGGCAGTGGACCAGCGGCGAGCAGAACATCCGCGCCGCCCTAGGCCGCATGCTGTTCTCCTCCGATGAGATCCAGAAGTCGGTGAAGGTGCTCTCCGGCGGGGAACAGGGCCGCATGCTGTTCGGCAAGCTGGCCTGCCAGAAGCCCAACGTGCTGGTGATGGACGAACCGACCAACCACCTGGACATGGAATCGATCGAGGCGCTCAACCTGGCGCTGGAGAACTACCCCGGCACGCTGATCTTCGTCAGCCACGACCGCGAGTTCGTCAGCTCCCTCGCCACGCGCATCATCGAGCTCTCGGACAACGGCGTGACCGACTTCTCCGGCAGCTACGACGACTACCTGCGCAGCCAGGGCGTGATCGTCTGACGCCTCGCCGCCTCATGAAAAGCCCCGCCGATGCGGGGCTTTTTCGTTGCGGCGCGCTGCGGTCCGCTCACCCGCGGTGGTAGCGATCAACAGCGGTGATTGGTCTTTCGGCGGCCGCTCGTACAAGCTCGCAAGCGAAGCGCCTGAAAGACGCTCGCTATCGCCGTACTAGAGACGCTGTATTAGATGGCCGCCGTAGCGGGGGCTAGTCTTGCCTCGTACGGAACGACCGGCCGTTGCCACCGGATGAGCGTCGAAGAATGGACCGCGAGCCCGTTCTGAGCCTCCCGGGCCGCCGCTTCGTTGAGCCATTGCGGCGATAGACCGATCGCATACCCACACGCTGATTTCACTCATCGCTGCCCGGCATCCGGGGCCGGATGGAAAGCGGGATGAGTACCACCGAGGGATCACCCATGACGACCGAATCGAAATGCCCGTTCAACCACGCCGCGGGTGGTGGCACCACGAACCGTGACTGGTGGCCGAACCAGCTGAACCTGAAGATTCTTCACCAGCATTCGTCGCTGTCCGATCCGATGGGTGAGGATTTCGACTACGCCACGGCGTTCAGGAGCCTCGACTTCGAGGCGGTGAAGGCCGACCTGCGGGCGCTGATGACCGACTCGCAGGACTGGTGGCCAGCGGACTTCGGCCACTACGGCCCGTTGTTCATCCGCATGGCCTGGCACAGCGCCGGCACCTACCGCACCGGCGATGGCCGCGGTGGCGCCGGTGCCGGCCAGCAGCGTTTCGCACCGCTCAACAGCTGGCCGGACAACGTCAGCCTGGACAAGGCGCGCCGGCTGATCTGGCCGGTGAAGCAGAAGTATGGGCGCAACATCTCCTGGGCCGACCTGATCGTCCTCACCGGCAACGTCGCCCTGGAGTCCATGGGCTTCAAGACCTTCGGCTACTCCGGCGGCCGCGCGGATGTCTGGGAGCCGGACGAAGACGTGTATTGGGGCACGGAGACCACCTGGCTGGGCGGCGACAACCGCTACGGCAAGGGCGCCAAGGACATGCAGCCGCCGGGCGAGGGCGATCTGGTCGCCGAGCCAGAAAAACACGGCGAGGAAGAAAGCCGCACCAACCAGGGCGAGCGCCATCTGGAAAACCCACTCGCCGCCGTGCAGATGGGCCTGATCTACGTGAACCCGGAAGGTCCCGAAGGCAACCCCGACCCAGTCGCTTCGGCGAAGGACATTCGCGAAACCTTCGGTCGCATGGCGATGAACGACGAGGAAACCGTGGCGCTGATCGCCGGCGGCCACGCCTTCGGCAAGACCCACGGCGCCGGCCCGGCAGACAACGTCGGCGCCGAGCCCGAGGCGGCCGACCTGGAAGAGCAGGGCCTGGGCTGGAGAAGCACCTTCGGAACCGGCAAGGGTGGCGACACCATCACCAGCGGCCTGGAAGTCACCTGGACCTCGACGCCCACCCGTTGGAGCAACGAGTACCTGGAAAACCTCTTTGGCTTCGAGTGGGAGCTGACCAGGAGCCCGGCCGGCGCGCACCAGTGGCGACCGAAGAACGGCGCCGGTGCCGGCAAGATTCCCGATGCGCATGACCCGGCCAAGCGTCGCGCGCCGAGCATGCTGACGTCCGACCTGGCCCTGCGTTTCGATCCGGCCTACGAGAAGATCGCCCGACGCTTCCTGGAGAACCCGGATCAGCTCAGCGATGCCTTCGCCCGCGCCTGGTTCAAGCTGACTCACCGCGACATGGGCCCGCTGGCGCTCTATCTCGGGCCGGAGATGCCCACCGAGGAACTGCTCTGGCAGGACCCGATTCCGGCCCTCGATCACCCCCTTGTGGACCAGGCCGACATCGATGCCTTGAAAGCCCGGATCCTCGCCTCCGGATTGACGGTGTCGCAGCTGGTTTCCACCGCCTGGGCGGCGGCGTCCACCTTCCGCGGGTCCGACAAGCGCGGCGGTGCCAACGGCGGACGCCTGCGCCTGGCTCCGCAGAAGTTCTGGCAGGCCAACCAGCCCGAGCAACTGGCGAAGGTGCTGTCCGCCCTCGAGGGTATCCAGCAGGCGTTCAACGCCGCGCAGTCCGGCGGCAAGAAGGTGTCCCTCGCCGACCTGATCGTGCTGGCCGGCGGCGTCGGTGTCGAGCAGGCGGCGAAGAACGCCGGTCATGCGGTGACGGTGCCGTTCACACCCGGGCGGATGGATGCCTCGCAGGAGCAGACCGACATCGAGTCGTTCGGCTTCCTCGAGCCGATCGCCGATGGCTTCCGCAACTACCTCAAGGGCCATTACAAGGTGTCGGCCGAGGCTTTGCTGGTGGACAAGGCGCAACTGCTGACGCTCACCGCGCCGGAAATGACGGTACTGGTCGGCGGTCTTCGCGTGCTGAACACCAACGTCGGGCAGACCGCCCACGGCGTGTTCACCCAGCGCCCGGAGACCCTGAGCAACGACTTCTTCACCCATCTGCTGGACATGGGCGTGGAATGGCGCGCGCTGTCACCTGCGAAAGACCTGTTCGAAGGCCGCGATCGCAAGACCGGCGCGGTCAAGTGGACCGGCAGCCGTGTCGATCTGGTGTTCGGCTCGCACGCGCAGCTGCGCGCCATCGCGGAGGTCTATGCCAGCGCCGACGCGCAGGAGAAATTCGTCCGGGATTTCGTCGCGGCCTGGACCAAGGTGATGAACCTGGACCGTTTCGACCTGGCCTGAGCTGACGTTCGGCGGTACCGAGCCCCGGCCTGAGCGATCAGGTCGGGGCTTCTTTTTGCGGGTTTCAGCGCAGGTGGGCGAGTGGTGGACCGAGCGCTTCCAGTTCGCCGATCCTCTCCAGCCGGGCGCCGGATCGTTCTGCCGGCGGATTTTGCCTTCAGTGGTGCGCGAGGTTTTGCCTAATCCACTGCTCGGCAGTGGTCACCGGAAACGACTGTCGCGCGTTGAACGTGTCCGCCTTGGGCCATGCCACGCCTCTGCCTTGGGCGAACACGGCGCGGTACTTCCTGATGGGATGCGTCGGGTCTTTCTCCAGTTCCTGGAGCAGGTACGGAACGGTCCAGACGTTACGCTTGAACGGCCGGCCCAGCGCGCGCTCGAGTAGGCTCGCGACCTCGCCGTACGTCACCGTATCTCCCGCCAGGTAGAGGATTTCGTTACGCCAGCGAGGTTCGTAGAACACGATTTCCGCGGCCAGTACACCGATGTCGTCCGGAGTGGTGAGCGTCACGCTGTTCTCGAGGCTGCCCAGGGCGTTCAGGGTATCGTTTTCGAAGTCGACCACCCCGAATATGGGCTCGAAAAGGAAGCTGATGAACATGCCGGTCGAGATGATCACCCATTCGGTTTTGTCCTGGGCGCGAAGCAACTCGCGCACATCGAGCTGGGCATCGAACAGATCCTGCGGACTGCCGCGGCCGATCACGTCGTAGTCGACGCCGAACTGCCAGGGGAAGTAGCGCTTCACGCCCGACCTGAGGGCCGCCGTCGCCAGCTTCATGGGCGTTTCCGGGCCCGCGACCATGCCTGCGCAGCCTATTACCGTGTCGAACCGCGCGAACACTTCGGCAAGCTGATCGATCGAATCGTTCACCAGGTCCGCGGCGACCATCTGGACGCCGAGGCCTCGAAGCGCGTCGATTTCCGCCTTCTTCGCAGGCTCCTGGGTGTTGATGGTCGAGTCCCGGAGCAGGACGCTGATTTGGGAGCCGGGCGCCGCTTCGCGACTCGCGCCAGATTGCGTAATACCGGAAGGCCAAGTTCGCCTGCGCCCAGGACGAGAATCGATTGAGGGGATAGCGGGGTCGCTTCGGTCATGACTAATCCTGATCAAGTTGCCTATAACATGGGCAAATGCTTTCACGATCCGTCGGCGCTCGTAAGAAGGCACACGTGTGATACCAGGGGGAAAAATGGCTGATCGGGAAACGCTGAACCGGGCAGAAATCGTCTGCCAGACGCTTAGCGAGGATGATGATGGCGTCAGGCGAGAGGTCCTCGCCCACGCCGGTAGCCGCTGGTCGCTGGGCATCCTGCATGCCCTGGGGGTGTACGGAAAGATGCGCCATGCCGAGATAAAAAGGCAGATGACGGGCGTGACTCAGCGAATGCTGACGAAGACCCTGCGTTCGATGGAGAGAGACGGCCTTCTGACGCGACAGGAGTTCAGCGAGATTCCCCCACGCGTCGAATACGAGCTGACAGCGCTGGGGAGGGGGCTGTTGATCCGCATGTCGCCGATCTGGACCTGGGTCGTCGAGAACGTCGAGGACGTGCGCAAGGCGCGTCGTCGTTTCGACAGCCAGGAGGGCAAAAGGCCGTCGTGGCAGACACCCACGCCGCTCCCGGTGGATCAGGAAACGTCCGGGTAATCGTCGCGCGAGGACCTTGGCCGTTCATACCGGCGAGGTAAGCCGCACGCACGGCGCCGTCCGTTCACCACCATCGGAGCCGATCTGCATCGCCCGAGCGTAAGCCGGTTGGCCACCGATCTCAGGTGGCAACGCAACGGGGCGATATCGAAGACGGCGGTCAGAAGGACGAAAGGGCGCCGGCCGAACTGAGCCGGGTCATCGCCAGTTCCGCGCGGATTTCATCGACGACCTGCTGTGCGCCGGAAGGGGTGTCCAGTTTGAAGAGCGGAATCCCGGTTACCACCAGATGCGTCATGTCGTCGGTAGCGTCGTAAATCCTCACGCTGAAGCTGTCGCGTTCCAGCGTGCACTTGCAATCAAGGGGGGTGAACGACGATTCGATCAAGGTTCTCGCGGCCTCGAACCGTGTGGGCATGGATCAACTCCGACAACGCAACGGGAAAGCGCCCAGGCGCTTCGTTCAAGTCGGCATCATAAAGGCAAAAAGCGCGTTCACCCAATGGGCTTGTCTTGCGATTTCCGCTCGCCCAGTGACTGTTCGAGGCTATCGCGTTCGCGGCGCAAGTCTGCCAGCACGGTTTCCAGCAGGCTGATGTTGCGGAACTGCTGCACGGTGAGCGTCCGACTCAGCAATCGATTGTTGCCCAAGATCGGCGCGATGATCTCGATATGGTCATTGTCCCTTTGATCGATGAACAGATCGGGGTTACGCAGGCTGAAACTGCTGTAGGGCATGGGGCGCTCGGTATATCTAGTTTTGTAGGACGGTCGACACTGTACAAAATTGATGGGCGCAGAGCGATTGGGTTCTGTCCATTCGTCGAGTGGCAGATATCGAAACGCTCGAGGCGGCCTGCCAGGCGCTCTATGGCGGGGGTTCGACCCGCTGGTCAGGCGTTCGGCGCGCTAGTCTGCAGTGCGCTATACCAGTCACTAGCGCTTGCGGTCCGGTTGGAGGCGCTGCACCCATTACCGTCGAATATGTTCGGGGGAGATGCCATGAACTGCCTGATCTGCAATGCCGACGCCCATGAGTTCCACAACGGATTCGAGGGGATCGAGTGCGAATGCCATCACTGCGGGCATTACGCGATCACCGATGCGCTGCTGAAGATTCGCCACGGACGCCACTTCGACGTGTTCGATACACGCGTACTGCTTGCCGTGCTGCGCGGCGAGCATCCCCACGCCGTGCCCGTCATCACCGAGGCGAACGTCTACTGGCAACGCCTGCTGGCCTGAGCAGCGCGGGGTCGTCGGAACCGTCGGTTGTTCCCGAAGGTCTTTTCCCCAACGGGCAGCGATTGCCCGAATCACCGCGGAGCCGTCCGCGTCTGACCGAGGGGAACAGCCGATATGGATATTTTCGAAGCATTGCGCCAGAGCCACGACCGCCAGCGTGAATTCGCCACGGCGGTGATCGCCACGCACGGCGACACGCCCGATCGCGCCGAAACCTATCAACAATTGAAAAGCGAGCTGGTGGCCCATGAGCGCGCCGAGGAGCGGCATTTCTACATTCCGCTGATGGAGTACGACAACGGCGTGGACCTGTCCCGGCACGCGATTTCCGAGCACCACGAGATGGACGAGATGATGGAAGAGCTTGAGGCCACCGATCCCTCGAGCCCGGCCTGGCTGCCGCTCGCCAAGAAACTCAAGGAAAAGGTTTTCCATCACCTCGAAGAGGAAGAGCACAAGTTCTTCCAGATGGCGGGCAAGCTGCTTTCCGAGCAGCAGAAGACCTCGTTGACCAAACCGTACTTCGAGGATTACGAGGCCAGCCTGGCCGAGGAGGCCTGATCCATGCGGCGATCAGGTTCGACCGCCGCGAACGTTGCCTGACCAACGACCTCGAATCCCGAAGATACCCATCACGCAGCGAGGTAGCCATGAACGACAACGAGCTGGATCACAGCCAATCGAAAACCCCCTATGACGAGCCGGACGTGACCATGGTCGACGGCGGCGATAAGGAAACCGGCGAAGACCCGGATTTCGACGATGTCGAATCCGACTCCGCCGGCACCTACGACAGGGAAGGGTGAGCCGCGCGAGGCGAACGAAAGAGCCCGGCCGATGCCGGGCTTTTTCGTACCCGGCGGCGGGGTTCCGCCTGATTTGTTTACGTGCGAAAAGTTGACAGATCGACGCTGCGTGCCGCGCTGCCTAAGGTTTGGCCCACGAACCAAGCCGAAATGGAGCACGAAGATGCTGTCGATCGAACTGATGCTGGAAAACCTCGAGGCCAGCCTGGGTGTGCTGGCGTTCATGGGAGCCCTGGCCTGGCTGGCCTACGCGCCGAGCGGGTCGCACTCCCTGCGCGGCTGATTCAGCGGTACAGCCAGCGCTCCAGGTCATCCAGGTTGGCCACCACGATCTGCTGCGCCGCCGCCTTGGTCTGAACCTTCGTGGGGTCGATCTGGTAGCGCTGCAGCACGTACTGCACCAGCGCGCCACGGCTGGGAACGGCCAGTCGGCCGTCCTGCATGCCATAGTCGGCTTCGATGATCGCCTTCTGTTCCGGGGACAGCCGCGGGTCGGCGGTAAGTATCACGTCCAGCTCGGTATTCCAGCCTTCGTCCTGTTCGCGACCGTGCTCCGAGGGGGCGAAGTGCTCCGGTTCGCCACGGAAGCGGCTGAGCACGAAATCCCGGTAATCGCGGTTCTTCTCGCAATAGGCACGCACGTGCCAGCGCATGCCGGTGTAGACCAACGTGTGCGGGCTGATCACGCGGAATTCCGGCTCGGGCGTGCTCAGCGAGACGTACTCGGTCTCCAGGCGCAGCCCCTCGCGGCAGGCCTGCAGGATCGGTCGCAAGACTTCGGGGCGAATGCTCCGATCCGGCACCTGCAGCACTTCGGTATGGGCGTAGGCCAGGGCCAGGCCCTCGATGTGGGGTGCCCGTTCGCGGTTGCGATCGAGCAGGTGCAGGTAGGCGCTGGCGCTGCCGTCGATGAACAGCGGGGCGAAGCCGGGCGCCGGTTTGTAGCCCTTCAGGCGCTTGTCGTAGACGAGGTTTTCCGGGGCGTGCTCGCCGAGGTAGGCGTTGATGTCCTTCGACGCCTGCTGGCGGCTGATGCCGAAGCTCTGCATCAGATGCCCGGTGGTGAGCCGGCCTTCCCACCAGGCGACGGTTTCGATCAGCCGGTAGCGTTGCGCCAGGTCCCAGCGGACTTGCTCGATGGATCGCTTCATACACCCCCATCCGTGCGAAAACTTTACACGCTCCCGACCAGCGGATAGACGTGTCGCCTGAAGCTACATATCTTGTCCCGGTCGATCAAGCGGTGTGACCGCCGCAGTGAGGAGAAACAACGATGCAAGCGAACCTGATCTGGGCCTTCGCCGGCGCGGCCGTCCTGTTGATTGCCGCGCTGGCGGTGGCGTTGGCGATTGTCGGCGGGCGTCTGCGCGGACTGACCGCGCAGCTGGCGGAGGGGCGCCGGCAGCTGGATGCGCAACAGAGCATGGATACCCAGCGCATGCTGGAAAGCATGGAGCTGCAATCGGCGGTGCGCGCGGAAAAGGCCCATGTCGAGCAGTTGCAGCGCCAGTTGGCGTTCTCCCGCGAGGAAACCGAGGGCTTGCGCAGCCGCCAGTTGCTGGAACAGCGCCGCCAGGAAGAACTTGGCGGCCAGGCGGAGGCGGCCAAGGCACAGAGCCAGCAGCTCGGCCTGCAGCTCGATGAACTGCGCCAGACCCATGCGCGTCTGGAACTGGCCAACCAGAACCTGCAGGAGCGCTTCGCCACGCTCAGCCGCGAGCACGCCACGCTGGCCTCGACCCTGGAGCAGAAACAGCAGCATTTCAGCGAGCAGCAGCAGTTGCTCAAGGACAGCCGCGAGCAGCTCAAGCTGGAGTTCGAGCAGCTCGCCGGACAGATCTTCGAGGCCAAGGGCCAGGCCTTCGCGCAGACCAGCCAGCAATCGCTGGATGCGCTGCTCAAGCCGTTCCGCGAGCAGATCGAAGGCTTCCGCGCCAAGGTCGAGGACATCCACCACAAGGACACCCAGCAGCAGGCGACCCTGGCGCAGCAGATCGTTCAGCTCAACGAGCTGAACCGGCAGATCACCCAGGAAGCCCAGGACCTGACGACCGCGTTGAAAGGGCAGAAGAAGACCCAGGGCAACTGGGGCGAGCTGATTCTCGAAAACGTGCTGGAGCGTTCAGGGCTGATCGAGGGGCGCGACTTCAAGCGCGAGGCCAGCTTCACCACCGAGGAGGGCCGCAAGCGCCCGGACGTGCTGGTCTACCTGCCGCAGAACAAGCACCTGATCATCGACGCCAAGGTCTCGCTGAATGCCTACACGCGTTACATCAACGCCGAGGACGAAGCCGAACGGCGCCTCGCGCTGGTCGAGCACGTCGGCGCCATCGGGGCGCGGATCAAGGAACTCGCCGACCGCCATTACTTCAGCCTGCCGGGGCTTAACGCGCCGGAGATGGTGTTCATGTTCATCCCCATCGAGTCGGCCTTCGTCGAAGCCTTGAAGGCGGACGAGACGCTGTTCCAGCGCGCCATCGAACGCAACGTGCTGGTGGCCACGCCGACCACGCTGCTGACCAGCCTGAACATTGTGCGTCAGCTGTGGCGTTTCGAGGAACAGAACAAGCACACCGCCGAACTCGCCGACCGCGCGGGCAAGGTCTACGACAAGTTGCGCACCTTCCTCGGCAGCATGGACACGGTGGGCAGCAGCCTGGAAAAGGCCCAGGACGCCTATCGGCGCGCCTGCGATCAGCTGATCAGCGGCAAGGGCAACCTGGTCAAGCAGGTCAACGATTTCCGCCAGCTGGGCGTGGCGGTGAAGGGCGAGATGGCCGAAGCCTGGGTGGATCGAGCGGAACTCGAACTGGGGCTGATCGATGGGGAACGCATCGAGTAAGGCGAGCGTCTGGCAGGGCCGGTGCGCGCGGCGCACCCTACGGGCATCGAGCCTTTGTAGGGTGCGCCATGCGCACCGTCGGTCTGCACTTGGATGCGGGGGTATGGATGGGGGGATCGGGGCGGGTAGGCCGATCCGGTATAGCCGGTGCGCGCGGCGCACCCT
>NZ_DJTK01000026.1:0-11676 GCF_002438225.1 Pseudomonas sp. UBA6310
CGCAGCGCGCCGGTCGCCGCGCGCGCGCCCTCCGGTCCGCTGCCCGCCGCCGTGCAGGGCAAGCACTACCGCGTCGCCAGCGGCGACAGCCTGTGGGCCATCGCCAGACGCTTTAATCCGGGCGGCGAAGCCTCGCTCGAAGGACTGATGCGCGATATCCAGCTGCTCAATCCGCAGGCCTTCGTCGGCGGCGAAGCGCATCGCCTCAAGTTGGGCGCCGAGCTGCTGCTGCCCGATACGCTCGCCGAAGAGGCGCCGCCCGCGATGCTCTCGCTGTCCAGCGAGGATGAAGAGCTGGAGAACACCCGGCCCTCCGCACCGATGCCCGGTGTTCCCGGTTCCCCGGAAAGCCAGGCTGCCCTGCAACGGCGCGTGGATGAGGAGCTCGCCTCCAGCGCGGAAGAGAGCCAGTCGCTGCAGCAGCAGATGCGCGACCTGCAGAACCAGCTGCAGATCCTGCAGCAGCAACTGAGCGAGAGGGATCAGCAACTGGCCAGCCTGGCGTCGCGTCTCGGTGCGACGCCAGCGACTGTTCCCCAGGCGACCGCGCCCGCCGCGGCCGAGCCGGGCCCGTCCGCCGCAGCGCCGGCGGATTTCACGGCTTCCAGCCAGCCGGAAACGCCGCCCACGGATGCCGTGGCGCCGCTGGACGATCAGGCATCTGCAGCCGCGCCGCAGGACGAATCCGAGCCGGCCCTGCCGCCGGCAGACGCTTCCCAAACCGCTCCTGCGCAGACTTCTCCCGCCGCCGAGCCTGCTCCGGCCGTGCCCGTCGCCGAGGAACCGGCCGCCGAGGAGCCGGCCGTCGAGGCCGAGCAGTCGACCGGTTCGTCGATCTGGCTGATCGGCGCCTTCTGCGTGGCGATGCTGCTGGCGTTGCTGCTGCTCCTGCGCCGTCGGCGCAAGCCCGCGCGGCTGCCCGACCCTCAGGTGGTCGTGGTGCCAGTGGTCGAGGATGATGCGCTGGTCAGCCCGGCGCGCGTGCGTAGCACGGCCAGCGTCGAGCAGCCCGTCGAGACGCGCACGCAGATCTCCACCGATCCGCTGGAAGCCGCCAACATCTACATCGCCTACGGTCGCTTCGGCGAGGCCGAAAGCACCTTGCGCCACGCCCTGGAAAACGCGCCCGCGCGCATGGACCTGCGTTTGCGCCTGCTCGAAGTGCTCGCCGAGAACGGCGATCTTGGCGGGTTCTCCCGCGAGGAAGCGGTGCTGCGCGAGATGGGCGCGAGCCCGGCGCAGCTCGAGCGGATCAAGACCCGCTATCCGGCGATGAACGCGGACGCCGATGCCGTGGCGATGGCCGACTCGCGGGTCGACCCGTTGCAGGATGCCGTGCTCGACCTGGACGATCTGCCGCCCGCACCGGTCGCCCACGCGGCGCCTGACGAAGATCCCAACGATTACCCGCTGAACCTCGACGACCTGTCGCTGGACGCCGACTGGGACCTGATCAATCCGTTCCCCAACCAGGCGTCCAGGGCAGGGCAGGGCAAGGCCGAGGTCGAAGAGGAGCCGGACTTCCATTCCAACCTGCAGGAGCTGCCGGAGGTTTTCGAGCTGGACGAGCCGGAGCAGCCGTCGGCGCGCTCGGGTTTCGAAGCGGACCTCAGCGACGACTTCCTCGATGCCTTCGGTGACGACCTGTCGAGCGAGCGTCCGCTGGACGACCTGGCCGCCAGCCGCAAGATGAGCCTGGCCATGACCTACATCGAGCAGGGCGAGATCCAGAGCGCCTGCAACATCCTCAACGAGGTGATCGACCAGGGCGACGAGCAGCAGAAGGAAGAGGCTCGCGAGCTGTTGTCACGCATCGCGTAAGAAGGCGCCCGCGCCACCGAGACGCCGCATCCCGATGCGGCGTTTTGCTTTTCGCGCCTCGGCGACGATCGTGGTTGCCGTTATGCTGGTCGCCCGGCCCGCCCGCGAGATCGCCATGACCCCTCCCACGCCACGCCCCGAAATCGTCATCACCTATTGCACCCAGTGCCAGTGGCTGCTGCGCGCCGCCTGGCTGGCGCAGGAGCTGCTGTCCACGTTCGCCGACGACCTCGGCCGGGTCGCCCTGGAGCCGGGAACGGGCGGGGTGTTCCGCATCACCTGTGACGGCGTGCAGCTCTGGGAGCGCAAGGCGGACGGCGGTTTCCCCGAGGCCAAGGTGCTCAAGCAGCGGGTTCGCGACCGCATCGACCCCGGGCGTGACCTGGGCCACAACGAGGCACGCACCTAGGCGCGGCCCCTGCGGCGCAGGGGTGCCCTGCGCGACAGCTTCAGTGCTTGAACATCACGTGACGCACCGCGGTGTAGTCCTCCAGCCCGTACATCGACATGTCCTTGCCGTAGCCGGAGCGCTTGACGCCGCCGTGGGGCATTTCGCTCACCAGCATGAAGTGCGTGTTCACCCAGGTGCAGCCGTACTGCAGACGCGCCGAGAGGCGGTGCGCGCGGCCCACGTCGCGGGTCCAGATCGACGAGGCGAGACCGTAGTCGGAGTCGTTGGCCCAGGTCAGCGCCTGCAACTCGTCGTCGAACGGCGTGACCGACACTACCGGGCCGAAGACTTCGTTGCGGACGATTTCGTCGTCCTGTTGTGCGCCGGCCAGCACCGTCGGCTGGAAGAAGAAGCCGTCTCCGGCGACCGCCTTGCCGCCGGTGACCACCTCGATGTGCGACTGGCCGCTGGCGCGCTCGACGAAACCGCTGACGCGGTCGCGATGCTGCGCGGTGATCAGCGGGCCGAGTTCGGTGGCGGCGTCGTTCTGCAAGCCGGTCTTCAGGCTGCCCACGGCATCGCCCAGGGCGGCGACGAATTTCTCGTAGATGCCTTTTTGCGCGTAGATGCGGCAGGCGGCGGTGCAGTCCTGTCCGGCATTGTAGAAGCCGAAGGTGCGGATGCCCTCGACGGCGGCCTCGATGTCGGCGTCGTCGAAGATCAGCACGGGTGCCTTGCCACCCAGCTCCATGTGCATGCGTTTCACGCTGGCCGCGGTGCTGGAGATGATGTTGGCGCCGGTGGCGATCGAGCCGGTGAGCGAGACCATGCGCACGCGCGCGTGCGTCACCAGCGGCGTGCCGACGCTGGCGCCACGGCCGAAGACGATGTTGACCACCCCGGCGGGGAAGATCTCGGCGAGGAATTCGGCCAGTTTCAGCGCCGTCAGCGGGGTCTGCTCGGACGGCTTGAGCACCACCGTGTTGCCCGCCGCCAGGGCCGGCGCGAGTTTCCAGGCGGCCATCATCAGCGGGTAGTTCCACGGTGCGATGGAAGCGACCACGCCGAGCGGGTCGCGACGGATCATCGAGGTGTGTCCCGGCAGGTACTCGCCGGCGGCGGAACCGGACAGGCAGCGGCTGGCGCCTGCGAAGTAGCGGAACACGTCGGCGATGGCCGGGATTTCGTCGTTCAGCGCGGCGCCGAAGGGTTTGCCGCAGTTGTCCGACTCCAGCTTAGCCAGCTCCTCTGCATGCGCCTCGATGCGGTCGGCGAGGCGCAGCAGCAACATCGCACGGTCCTTCGGCGCGGTTTGCGACCAGCCGTCGAAGGCGGCGTCGGCGGCGCGCACCGCGGCGTCCACCTGCGCTTCGCTGGCTTCGGCGATCTGCACCAGCGGCGCGCCGAGGGAGGGGTTGAGCACGGCGAGACTCTCGCCTTCGCCGGCGATCAGTTGGCCATTGATCAGCAGTTTGGTTTGCATGGGGTCAGCCTCGCTATGGGTTGTCGTTGGGTTGGGGAGGGCGCTGCTGCCCTCTCCCCCGGCCCCTCTCCCGTAAACGGGAGAGGGGAGTGTTCGTGTGGGTGTTCAGCGTTCGTGCCTGTCTCAGTCGACGAATAGCGCTTCCGGTCTTGTAAACGGAAGAGGGCTTCTCGCGACCTTTACCGCTTGCGCCTGGCCTCGGCAGCACGATCGTCCGGACGGATCATTTGCAGACCCGCCCGGTCCGTCCCCTCTCCCGTTCACGGGAGAGGGCTGGGGAGAGGGCGGCTTTCACTTGCCGCTCCCCGCCACGCCCTCGCCGCCGCGCGTCAGGTAATAGGCGCCGAGGATCGGCAGCATGGTCACCAGCATCACCAGCATCGCCACCACGTTGGTCACCGGCACGTCGCGCGGGCGGCTGAGCTGGTTGAGCAGCCACAGCGGCAGGGTGCGTTCGTGGCCGGCGGTGAAGGTAGTGACGATGATCTCGTCGAAGGACAGCGCGAAGGCGAGCATCCCGCCGGCCAGCAGCGCCGAGCCGAGGTTCGGCAGGATGATGTAGCGGAAGGTCTGCCAGCCGTCCGCGCCCAGGTCCATGCTCGCTTCGATCAGGCTGTGCGAGGTGCGCCGCAGGCGGGCGATGACGTTGTTGTAGACGATCACCACGCAGAAGGTGGCGTGGCCGATGACGATGGTCAGCAGGCCCGGCTCGATGCCCAGGCTCTTGAACGCGGCGAGCAGCGCCAGGCCGGTGACGATGCCGGGCAGGGCGATGGGCAGGATCAGCATCAGCGAGATGCCTTCCTTGCCGAAGAAGTCGCGGCGGTACAGCGCGGCGGCGGCCAGGGTGCCGAGGATCATGGCGATCAGCGTGGCGAGGCAGGCGATCTGCAGCGACAGGCCAATGGCATCGAGCACGTCCTGGCGCGCGAAGGCGACGCTGAACCACTTCAGGGTGAAGCCCTTGGGCGGGAAGCTGAACGCCGCGTCCTCGGTATTGAAGGCGTAGAGGAAGATGATCAGGATCGGGAAGTGCAGGAACACCAGCCCGCCCCAGGCCGCCAGCCTGAGTCCCCAGGAGGCTCGTTCAGAGTGCATCGAAGGCCCCCAGACGTTTGACGATGGACAGGTAGATCGCGATCAGCACGATCGGCACCAGGGTGAACGCGGCGGCCATCGGCAGGTTGCCGATCGCGCCCTGCTGGGCGTAGACCATGCTACCGATGAAGTAGCCGGGCGGCCCCACCAGCTGCGGCACGATGAAGTCGCCGAGGGTCAGGCTGAAGGTGAAGATCGAGCCGGCGGCGATGCCGGGGATCGACAGCGGCAGGATCACCTGGCGGAAGGTCTGCGCCGGGCGCGCGCCCAGGTCGGCCGAGGCTTGCAGCAGGTTCGGCGGCAGCCGCTCCAGCGAGGCCTGGATCGGCAGGATCATGAACGGCAGCCAGATGTAGACGAACACCAGGAAGCGCCCGAGGTGCGAGGTCGACAGCGTGCTGCCGCCGATGCCGGGAACGCCGAGGACCCATTGCAGCAGCGGCGCCAGGCCGAGGTGGTCGACGAACCACTGGGCGACGCCGCCCTTGGCCAGCAGCAAGGTCCAGGCATAGGCCTTGACGATGTAGCTGGCCCACATCGGCAGCATCACCGCGATGTAGAAGAACGCCTTGGTCTTGCCGCGGGTGTAGCGCGCCATGTAGTAGGCGATGGGAAACGCCAGCAGGCCGGCCGCCAGCGACACCGCCACGGCCATGCCCAGGGTGCGCAGGATGATGTCGTAGTTGGCCGGCTGGAACAGCGCGCCGAGGTTGGCCAGGGTCAGCTCCGGCGTCACCGCCATGGTGAAGTCGTCGAAGGTGTAGAAGCCTTGCCAGAGCAGCGCCAGCAGCGAGCCGAGGTAGATCGCGCCGAACCACAGCAGCGGCGGCACCAGCAGCAGCGAGAGGTACAGGTTCGGCTTGCGGTAGAGCAGGCTGGACAGGCGTCGCAGCGGGCCGCCGGCGGCCGCCGTCCTGGTATTGAGAGCGAGCTGCATCAGGCGTCCGCTCCGGGTGCTATGTCGTGCAGTGCGACCATCGCCGCGCGCGCCCAGCGTGCCGTCACCCGCTGTCCGGTGCTGCGCAGCGCGGCGCCTTCGCCCCACTGCGTATTGGCCTGGCTGACGCAGAAGTTCTGCCCGTTATCCAGGCGGATTTCGTAGCGCGTGGCGGCGCCCTGGTACTGGATGTCGTGGAGCAACCCACTGATTTCGACTTCATCGCTGCCGAGGGCTTCGCTGCCCGCCAGGCGCGTGTGCTCCGGGCGGATCGACAGGGGCCGTTCGCTGCCACCCAGCTCCAGCGCCAGGCCGCCGCGCAGCACGTTGGAGGTGCCGACGAACTCGGCGACGAAAGACGTGGCGGGCTTCATGTAGAGGTTGCGCGGGGTGTCGACCTGTTCGATGCGGCCCTTGTTGAACACCGCCACGCGGTCGGACATCGACAGCGCCTCGCTCTGGTCATGGGTGACGAAGATGAAGGTGATGCCCAACTGGCGCTGCAGTTTCTTCAGTTCGCTCTGCATCTGCTCGCGCAGCTTGAGGTCGAGCGCGCCGAGCGGTTCGTCGAGCAGCAGCACGCGCGGACGATTGACCAGCGCACGGGCGAGGGCGACGCGCTGGCGCTGTCCGCCGGAAAGCTGCACGGGCTTGCGTGCGCCGTAGCCGCCCAGGGCGACCATGCCCAGCGCTTCCTCGGCGCGGGCTCGGCGCTCGGTCTTGCCGACGCCCTTGACCTTGAGGCCGTAGGCGACGTTGTCGAGCACGTTCATGTGCGGGAACAGCGCGTAGTCCTGAAACACCGTGTTGACGTCGCGCTGGTAGGGCGCAAGGCCGACGGCCTCGGCACCGTGGATGCGGATGGAGCCGGCGCTGGGTTGCTCGAAGCCGGCGATCAGCCGCAGGCAGGTGGTCTTGCCCGAGCCCGACGGGCCGAGCATGGAGAAGAACTCGCCTTCCTGGATATCGATGGACACCCGGTCGACGGCCTTCACCTCGCCGAACTGGCGGGAAACCTGGGTGAACTGAACGGCGATGGTCATCTGCTGCGCTACTCCGGAAAGCAAAAAGGGCGGCGTGGAAAGTGGAGGGGGCGAGGGACTCGCCCTCCCGAGGGAGACCGGGCGCTCTGGGTTCATGCCCCCTCTCCCGTTCACGGGAGAGGGCCGGGGAGAGGGGCCTTTCCTGGCACACCCATCCCGGGCCCGACGTGGTCGAGAAAACGAAGGGTTCAGCGTCCGCCCATGATCGCGATGTAGTCCTGCGTCCAGCGGCTGTAGGGAACGAACTTGCCGCCCTCGGCCTGCGGGGTTTTCCAGAAGGCGATCTTGTCGAAATTGTCGAAGCCATTGACCTTGCAGCCTTCGGCGCCGAGCAGTTCGCTTTCCTTGCAGCCGGCGGGAACCGCAGGCAGCGAGCCGAACCAGGCGGCCACGTCGCCCTGGACCTTTGGCGACATCGACCAGTCCATCCACTTGTAGGCGCAGTTCGGGTGCTTGGCCTCGGCGTGCAGCATGGTGGTGTCGGCCCAGCCGGTGGCGCCTTCGGTTGGCACGGTGGAGGCGATCGGCTGCTTCTCCAGCTGCAGCGCGTTGACCTGGTACGGCCAGGCGCCGGAGGCGACCACGCCTTCGTTCTTGAAGTCGCTCATCTGTACCGTGGTGTCGTGCCAGTAGCGGTGCACCAGTGCGTGCTGCTTGCGCAGCAGGTCGAGCACCGCGGCGTACTGCGGTTCGGTCAGCTGATAGGGGTCGCTTATGCCCAGCTCGGGCTGCTTGGCCTTCAGGTAGAGCGCCGCGTCGGCGATGTAGATCGGGCCGTCGTAGGCCTGCACACGGCCCTTGTTCGGCTTGCCGTCGGCCAGGTCCTGGGCCTCGAAGACCACGCTCCAGCTGGTCGGCGCCTGCTTGAACACGTCGGTGTTGTACATCAGCACGTTCGGGCCCCACTGGTAGGGCGCGCCATAGGTCTTGCCATCCACCACGTACCACGGTGCGTCCTTGAGACGTGGGTCGAGGCCCTGCCAGTTGGGGATCAGCGCAGTGTTGATGGGCTGCACGCGCTTGCCATAGATCAGCCGCAGCGAGGCGTCGCCCGAGGCGGTCACCAGGTCGTAGCCGCCCTTGGCCATGAGGCTGACCATTTCGTCCGAGGTGGCGGCGGTCTTGACGTTGACCTTGCAGCCGCTGTCCTTCTCGAACTGGCTAACCCAGTCGTAGCTCTTGTCGCTTTCGCCGCGTTCGATGTAGCCGGGCCAGGCGACGATGTCGAGCTGGCCTTCGCTGGCGCCGACGGTCTTCAGGGCTTCGGCGGCTTGCAGGCTGCTGCTGCCGAGCAGGGCGCCGGCGAGTGCGCCGAGCAGAGCGGTGGTGTGCGCTGACATTGGTAATCCCTCTTCTTGGTTTGATAGTCGGGGCAGTGAATGTCTTGCCGGCCGGAGCGCGTCCGGTCCTGATTGTTATGTCGCCGCGCCTGTCGGTCGGTGCGGTCGAATCGGGTGTGTCAATTTCCGTTCTCGGGCAGCCAGCCCTCTCCCTTGGCCCCTCTCCGGTGAACGGGAGAGGGGAGAAAAATCTAAAGCGGTACCTTGCCGTGGCGCGCCATGATGTGGCGGACCACGCTGTAATCGGCCAGCGAATCGCTGGACAGGTCCTTGCCGTAGCCGGAGCGTTTCAGCCCGCCGTGCGGCATCTCGCTGGTCAGCATGAAATGGGTGTTGATCCAGGTGCAGCCGTATTGCAGCCGCGCGGCGATCTGCATGGCCTTGTCCAGGTCCTGGGTCCAGACCGACGAGGCCAGGCCGTACTCGGAGTCGTTGGCCCAGTCCAGCGCCTGGCTCGGCTCGTCGAAACGGGTGACGGTGACCACCGGGCCGAACACTTCGCGCTGGACGATCTCGTCGCTCTGCTTGCAGCCGGCGAGCAGCGTCGGCTGGTAGTAGAAGCCGGGGCCGGAGTGCACCGCCGCGCCTGTGACGCGCTCGATGTGCGGCTGGCCGAGGGCGCGCTCGACGAAGCTGGCCACGCGGTCGCGCTGGCGGGCGCTGATCAGCGGGCCCATCTCGTTGTCGGCGTCCTTCTTGCGGGCGAAGCGCAGGGTCGACACGGCCTCGCCGAGCCGGGCCAGCAAGCGGTCGTGAATGCCGGCCTGGGCGTAGATGCGGCAGGCGGCGGTGCAGTCCTGGCCGGCGTTGTAGTAGCCGTAATTGCGCACGCCCTCGACCACGGCATCGAGGTCGGCATCGTTGCAGACGATCACCGGCGCCTTGCCGCCCAGTTCCAGGTGCGTGCGTTTGAGCGTGCGGGCGGCGGCCTGCAACACCTTCTGCCCGGTGACGATGTCGCCGGTCAGCGACACCATGCGCACCTTCGGATGCCCGACGAGCTGGCTACCGACCCCTTCGCCACCTCCGCAGAGGATGTTGATCACGCCCGGCGGGAGAATCTCGGCGAGCAGCGGCGCGAGGGCGAGGATCGACAGCGGCGTGTGTTCCGAGGGCTTGAACACCAGTGTGTTGCCGGCGGCCAGCGCCGGCGCGATCTTCCACGCGGCCATCATCAGCGGGTAGTTCCAGGGCGCGATGGAGGCGACCACGCCCAGCGGGTCCCGTCGCACCAGGCTGGTGTGGCCAGGCACGTACTCGCCGGCCAGTTGGCCTTGCTGGCAGCGCACCGCGCCGGCGAAGAAGCGGAACACGTCGACGCTCGCAGTCAGGTCGTCCTGACGCGCCAGGTGCAGGGGCTTGCCGCAATTCAGCGATTCCAGCCGCGCCAGGCTGTCGGCGTTTCTTTCGATGCAGTCGGCGATCGCCAGCAATGCCTGGGCACGTTGCGCCGGCGTGGTCCTCGACCAGCCGGGAAACGCCTGCTGGGCGGCGGCGATGGCGGCCTCCACCTGATCGATCGAGGCCTCGGCGACCTCCACCAGCGTCTCGCCGCTGGCCGGATCGATGATCGCCTCGACCAGCCCTTCGCCGCGAGACAGCTCGCCGCCGATCAGCAGATCGGTGCGCAGCGTGGCGAGTGGGCTGATTGCATTCATCGTGATCGGCGTTCCGTGGCGATTCGGTTGCGCGAACCCGGCGCCGTTGAGCGCCTGTTCGTCTTTACCCGAGACTAGAGCGCTGCATCGCGGTCGACAAATGCTAAAAAATGAAAGCAGCGTTCGATTAAATAGAATGCCGGCGCGCGGAGGGCTTTTCCCGCGCCACGGTGAGGAACGGATCGACCAGCGCCGGCCGCGCCGTGCCGCGTCGCCAGGCCAGGCCGACGTCCAGCGGTTCGCTGAGGTCGGCCAGCGGCCGTGCCTCGATGATGTCGCCCTCCAGCGACCATGGCCGATAGGTCATGTCCGGCTGGATCGACAGCCCCAGCCCGGCGGCGACCAGGCTGCGCACCGCTTCCACCGAGGCGGTGCGCAGCGTCACGTGCGGCGTCAGGCCGGCGCGGGCCCAGATGCGCTGGGTGTGCAGGCCCATCTCGTCGGCGTTCAGCTGGATCAGCGGCTCGGCGCCGACATCCGCGAGGCCGATGCTGTCGCGTTCCAGTAGCGGATGCTGCGCGGGCAGCCAGAGCCGGTGCGGCGAATGGGTCAGCACTTCGGTCTGCAGGGCGTGGCGATCCTCCAGGTTGGAAACGATCAGCACGCCGACATCGATCTCGCCGGACACCAGCAGATGCTCGATGTACGAGCGTTCGTCCTCCACCACGCGGGTCTGCACGTTGGGGTAGGCGCGCTGGAAGCGGGTGATCAGATCGGCCAGGTAATAGCCGGCGACCAGGCTGGTCACGCCGATGGTCAGGCAGCCGGCGACCTGCTCGGTGCTCTGCTGGAGGCTGCGCTTGGCGTTTTCCACGGTGGCCAGGATCAGGTGCGCCTGGCGCAGGAACTGGTGGCCCTGGTGGGTCAGCGACATGCCCTTGGCGTGGCGGTTGAACAGGCTGACGCCGATCTCCTCCTCGAGTTGCTGGATGGCCAGGGTCAGGGTCGACTGCGAGATGAACACGGCCTGCGCGGCGGCGGAAATGGAGCCCGATTCGGCGACTGCGATGAAATGGCGAATCTGGCGTAGCGACATCATGGCGGCGGGCTCGCTAAAGGATTTGCGCGAACTATGCCACGGGCGTTCGTTTTTATCGAAATGATCGCGGCTGCCGCGCGGCAATATCCGGAAGCACTCTGAAACCGCGCCCTGCGGGCCCGCGCGGTAGATTTCCCGCAGGCATTTTTTGTCTTTCCGCGGAGGAATCCCATGAATACTCGTGGTTTGCTCGATCAGTTGCTCAAATCCGGCCAGGAGCTGTTGCAGCAGAAATCCACCGGTAAATCCGCCGGCGGCCTCGGTGGCCTGGGTGATGCCCTCGGCGGCATGCTCGGTGGCGCCAAGGGCAACGGCGATCTGTTCAAGGGGGCGGCCGGCGGTGCGCTGGGCGCCAGCGCGCTCGGCCTGCTGCTGGGCAACAAGAGCGCGCGCAAGGTGGGCGGCAAGGTGCTCACCTACGGTGGCCTCGCGGCGCTCGGCGTGCTCGCCTACAAGGCTTATGGCAACTGGCAGAGCCAGCAGGCCGATGCGCCGCAGGGCGAGCCGCAGACCCTGGACCGCCTGCCGGCGCCGCTGGTCGAGGAGCACAGCCAGGCGATCCTCAAGGCATTGCTCGCCGCGGCCAAGGCCGACGGACACGTCGATGATCGCGAGCGCCAGTTGATCGAGGGCGAACTGGTCAAGCTCACCGACGACCGCGAGGTGCGCCAGTGGATGGAAGCGGAGTTGAACAAGCCGCTCGATCCGGCCGATGTCGCCCGCGCCGCGAGCACCCCGGAAATGGCCGCCGAGATGTACCTGGCCAGCGTGCTGATGGTGGATGAGGAGCACTTCATGGAGCGCGCCTATCTGGAAGAGCTGGCGCGCCAGCTGAGGATCGACCCGGCACTCAAGCTGGAGCTGGA
>NZ_DJTK01000026.1:11897-38043 GCF_002438225.1 Pseudomonas sp. UBA6310
GCCTGTTCGATCCCTTCGGCGTCCAGCGGCCAGAGCGCTCCGCCGATGCTGCAGCCCACCTGGGCCTGCTGGCTTTCCAGCAGGAAGGGCTCGCGCAGGGCGCGTAGCGCGCGGGCGGCGATCTGCTCGCTCTGCATCGGCGCATCCTCCTTCGACACCTTGAGCACCATCAGGAATTCGTCACCGCCCAGGCGCGCCACCAGGTCGCCGTCGCGCAGGCAGGCGCGCAGGCGGATCGCCACCTCGCGCAGCAACTGGTCGCCGACGCCGTGGCCGAAGCGGTCGTTGATCGGCTTGAAACCGTCCAGGTCGAGGTAGAGCAGCGCCAGGGTGCCGTGCGCCTGCTGCTGGGCGTAGCGCAGGAACTTGTCCAGCGCCGCGCGGTTCGGCAGGCCGGTGAGGGGGTCGTGGTGGGCCAGGTTCTCCATCATCCCCAGTTCGCTTTTCTGCTGGGTCAGGCTCTCCACCATGCCGCGTATCGAATGGCTCAGCGACTGGATTTCGCGGCTGCCGCGGACTTCCGGAATGACCGCGATCTCGCCGGCGCTCAGGCGATCGGCGGCCGCGGCGATCTCGCGCAGCGGCCGGGTGTAATAGGTCGTCATCAGCCAGCCGATGGCGGCGAAGATCAGCGCCAGTCCGGCGCCCCAGACGAGGATGTCGCGGCCCATCTCGACGGCGGGCGCGTAGGCCAGGTCGACCTGCTGGCGGGTCACCACCGTCCAGCCGAGGCCGCGGTAATCGCCGTTGCCGCGGCTGCGGGCGAAGCCGGTGAGGTAGAGGCGCTCGTCCGACCACTCCTGCACCGACCAGAAGTTGTCCCGCTTGTCGGCCAGCGCCGGCAGGTCGAGGCGCTCGCCGATCATGTCCTTCGGGCCAAGCAGCACGCGGCGGTCACTGGACAGTACGAGGAACTCCACCTGGTTGCGCTCCTGCTGCGGCAGCATCAGCGAGCGCCGCACCTCGTCGGCCCAGGCCCAGGACAGGTGCGTGGCGAGCACACCGATGACCTGGCCGCCCGGGGCGCTCACCGGAAGGGCGATGTCGACGAACTTCATCGCTTCGCCGGTTGGGTTGGGCAGCAGCTTGGCGAGCAGCACCGCTTCGTGGACGTCGCCGACGAAGCGTCCCTTGACGCCTTCGCTGAACACCGGGCGCTGGGCGATGTTGGCGCCTTCCAGCACGCCGCCGGTGGCGGCCAGGACGTTGCCCTGGGCGTCCATGTAGCCGGTCCAGGCGACGCTCTGGAACTGTGACTTCATGCGGTCGAGCAGGGCGCGGATCTGCCCCAGGTCTTCGGGTTCGCGCAGCGTGTTGAGCGAGGCGAGGACATCGAGCATCCGCGCCCGGTTGGCCATGTCGCGGTCCAGGCGCTCGATCATCTGGTAGGACAGGTCGGCCAGTTGCTGGCCCACCTCCTGGCGGATGCGTTTGCTCGACTCGCTGTAGATGGCGCCGCCGAGCAACAGGCAGAGGGTGACGGCGAGCAGTGCGATGAGCAGGGCGAAGCGGCTACGCAGACTACGGGTTGCGTGCATGGCGCTGGGGTCCCTATCAGAGGCCTGGACGTGGCCGGCGAGTATGCCCCAGCGTGTGCTGCCAGGTCAGCAGGAGTCGCGTATACTCGCCGGCTTTTCCGAAGTTTTGCCTGTGAGTGATGCCCGCCATGGAAATCAACCCGATCCTTAACAGCATCAAAGATTTGCACGAACGCTCCCAAACCATTCGGGGGTATCTTTGACTACGATCAGAAGAATGAACGCCTGACCGAAGTCAACCGCGAGCTGGAAGATCCGGCCGTCTGGAACAACCCCGAATACGCGCAGAACCTGGGCCGCGAGCGCGCGCAACTGGCGCTGATCGTCGAGACCCTGGACGAGATGGAAAGCGGGCTGGCGGATTCCCGCGACCTGCTGGAAATGGCGGCCGAAGAGGGCGACCAGAGCGCCGTCGACGACGTCGCGGTGGAAGTCGAACGCCTGCGCGGGATTCTCGAGAAGCTCGAATTCCGTCGCATGTTCAGCGGCGAGATGGACCCGAACAACGCCTACCTGGACATCCAGGCCGGCTCGGGCGGCACCGAGGCCCAGGACTGGGCGAACATGCTCCTGCGCATGTACCTGCGCTGGGCCGACAAGCGCGGCTTCGACGCGGAAATCGTCGAACTCTCCGAAGGCGAGGTCGCCGGCATCAAGAGCGCCACCGTGCACATCAAGGGCGAGTACGCGTTCGGCTGGCTGCGCACCGAGATCGGCGTGCACAGGCTGGTGCGCAAGAGCCCGTTCGACTCCGGCAACCGTCGCCACACCTCGTTTTCCGCGGTGTTCGCCTCGCCGGAAATCGACGACAACATCGATATCGACATCAACCCGGCCGACCTGCGCATCGATACCTACCGCTCGTCCGGCGCCGGCGGCCAGCACGTGAACACCACCGACTCCGCGGTGCGCATCACCCACGTGCCGACCAACACTGTCGTGCAGTGCCAGAACCAGCGTTCCCAGCACGCCAACAAGGACACCGCGATGAAGATGTTGCGGGCCAAGTTGTACGAGCTGGAAATGATGAAACGCAACGCCGCCGCCCAGGCGCTGGAGGAAACCAAGTCGGATATCGGCTGGGGCCACCAGATTCGTTCCTACGTCCTCGATCAGTCGCGGATCAAGGACCTGCGGACCAACATCGAGCGCAGCGACTGCGACAAGGTGCTGGACGGCGACATCGACGAATACCTCGAGGCCAGCCTGAAGCAGGGGCTGTAAACGCCCCTGTCCCCGTGGGTGGGCCGGACTCGCTGGCCCGCTTCGATAACCCCAGCAGAGTGGCCGGCGATCCGTCACGGCCGCCGCGCGACAGATGTGCTAACCCGTTTCGACACAGGCACGCGCCTAACCAGGAACCACCGAAGACCATGAGCGAACAACCGCTGAACGAGCATGCCCAGCATGAGGAAGAGAACAAGCTGATCGCCCAGCGCAAGGAAAAACTTGCCGCGCTGCGCGAAGCCCAGCCGATTCCCTTCCCCAACGACTTCCGCCGCGACAGCCTCTGCGACGTGTTGCAGAAGCAGTACGCCGACAAGACCAAGGAAGAGCTGGAAGCCGCCGGCATCAAGGTCAAGGTGGCTGGTCGCATCGTGCTCAACCGCGGCGCCTTCATGGTGCTGCAGGACAGCAGCGGCCGCCTGCAGGTCTACGTCGATCGCAAGACGCTGCCCGCGGAAACCCTCGAAGCGGTGAAGAGCTGGGACCTGGGCGACATCGTCGCCGCCGAGGGCACCCTGGCGCGCAGCGGCAAGGGCGACCTGTACGTCTACATGGACAGCGTGCGCCTGCTGACCAAGTCGCTGCGCCCGCTGCCGGACAAGCACCACGGCCTCACCGACACCGAGCAGCGCTACCGCCAGCGCTATGTCGACCTGATCGTCAACGAGGAAGTGCGCCAGACCTTCCGCGTGCGCTCGCAGGTGATCGCGCACATCCGCAAGTTCCTCGCCGAACGCGATTTCCTCGAAGTGGAAACGCCGATGCTGCAGACCATCCCCGGCGGCGCCGCGGCCAAGCCGTTCGAGACCCACCACAACGCGCTGGACATGCCGATGTTCCTGCGCATCGCCCCGGAGCTGTACCTCAAGCGCCTGGTGGTCGGTGGCTTCGAGAAGGTCTTCGAGATCAACCGCAACTTCCGTAACGAAGGCGTTTCGACCCGGCACAACCCCGAGTTCACCATGCTCGAGTTCTACCAGGCCTACGCCGACTACGAAGACAACATGGACCTGACCGAGGAATTGTTCCGCGAACTGGCCCAGCTGGTTCTGGGGACCACCGACGTGCCTTATGGCGACAAGGTGTTCCACTTCGGCGAGCCGTTCGCGCGACTGTCGGTGTTCGACTCGATCCTCAAGTACAACCCGGAGATCAGCGCCGCCGATCTGCAGGACATCGACACCGCCCGCGCCATCGCCAAGAAGGCCGGCGCCAAGGTGCTCGGCTTCGAGGGCCTGGGCAAGCTGCAGGTGATGATTTTCGAGGAGCTGGTCGAGCACAAGCTGGAGCAGCCGCACTTCATCACCCAGTACCCGTTCGAGGTGTCGCCGCTGGCGCGCCGCAACGATGCCGATCCGAGCGTCACCGATCGCTTCGAGCTGTTCATCGGCGGCCGCGAGATCGCCAATGCCTACTCCGAGCTGAACGATGCCGAAGACCAGGCCGCGCGCTTCCACGCCCAAGTCGCGGACAAGGACGCCGGCGACGACGAGGCGATGCACTTCGACGCCGACTTCGTCCGCGCACTGGAATACGGCATGCCGCCGACCGCCGGTGAAGGCATCGGCATCGACCGCCTGGTGATGCTGCTGACCGACTCGCCGTCGATCCGCGACGTGATCCTGTTCCCGCACATGCGCCCGGAACTCTGATCGCTCCGCATTGAAAAAGCCGCCCGAGGGCGGCTTTTTCATGGGTTCCATCCCAGGCTGACGAACCGCTGGATTGCTTGGATGGCGGGTGCGAAAGCCCCATCGGCCTGACCCGCCCGCCAGGCCCGCAGCGCCACGGGGATTGACGCCCCGCGCCCCGGAATGGAAGATCCAACGGCTTTGCGGCTCGCTCCGCAGCGTCGGGCGGAGCCCGATGCGTCACCCATAAGAGGAAGATTCCCGATGATTCCCTGGCGCGCGCTGGTCGCGGTCACCTGTCTTCTGCTCGGCGGTTGCCTGGCGACCTTCAAGGACCCGATCCCGGCCAACGAGGCCGCGCCCATTCCGCTGCTCGGCGAATGGACGCGCAAGGACGAATGGGGCGTGCAGCAATTCCTCGACATCCGCCGCGCCGGCAGCAATCTGTACCAGGCGCGGGTCTATTCCGAGAGCGCGGACAACCTCGCGGGCGCCGACGAGTACGGCTTCACCGTTGCCCATCACGGTCGCCGCTGGTACCTCTCCGCCGGCCTGCCGAAGAAGCTCGGCGGCAATTTCGCCATCGGTGGTTTCGAGTTGACCGACAATGGCGAACTGCTGGTCTACACCCTCGACATCGAGCGCATCCTCCAGGATATCCAGGGCGGTGCGCTGCAGGGCCGGCGCGTGGAGACCGCGGAAGGCGACGGTGCGCTGATCGACAGCCCGTGGCCGGCGGTGTTCGCCTACCTGGACGATCCGGCCAACTCGGATGTCTTCGTCGAAGCGGCGCGCTACCAGCGCCTGGGGCAGTGAGGGAGCGATGAGCAACGGCAGCAACCTGGACGACTACCAGCGCATCGTTCGCGCCCTGTCCGACCGCATTGTCGAGGCTCAGGCGCCGATCCGCATTCTCGATGCGGTGAAGTGGGACGAGAGCATCCGCCAGGGCTTCCTCGACAACGGCTGCAAGCGCCTGCCGGCGGTGGACCGCGCCTATTACGAAGCGCGTCCGCTGGGCTTCGACGGCGCGGCGAAGAAGCTCGAGCTGCAGAACATCGAGCGCGACATCACCCGCCAGCTCGGCCAGTTCAACCCCGTCGGGCAGATCATGCGGCGCATGTGCAAGGAATACCGCATGGTGATCCGCATGCTGGAAGCGCGCGGCACCGCGGATTTCGGGCTGATTTCCCAGGAACTCTACGGCGCCGCCTCGGACGCCTTCCACGCCGGCGACCCGACCCTGGCCGACCTCGGCCTGATGCTCTCGGATTACCTGAACAACATCGACGGCCGCGGCGATCTCAAGGACGAGCCGAAGACACTGACCGCCAAGGAAGCCGTGACCATGTTGCAGCGCCGCCTGGACGAAGTGTTCGGTGCCGGCGAGGGCATCATCCGGGTGTTCGAATCCGACGGCATCGTCGCCGATGCGGCGGCCGGCGCCGACTACATCAAGGTCCGCACCGATGCGATGTTCAACGAGCGCGACGTGCGGGCGCTGGAGGTCCACGAAGGGCTGGTGCACGTCGGCACCACGCTGAACGGGCTGAACCAGCCGATCTGCACCTTCCTCTCCAAGGGCCCGCCGTCCTCGACGGTGACCCAGGAGGGACTGGCGATCCTCATGGAAGTGATCGCCTTCACCTCCTACCCGAGCCGCTTGCGCAAGCTGACCAACCGCACCCGCGCGATCCACATGGCCGAGGAGGGCGCGGATTTTCTGCAGATCTTCGAGTTCTTCCGCGAGCAGGGCTACAGCGAGGACTCCAGCTACGCCAACAGCAGCCGGGTGTTCCGCGGCTCGACCCCGGACGGGCTGCCGTTCACCAAGGACCTGTCGTATCTGAAGGGCTTCATCCTGATCTACAACTACATCCAGCTGGCGGTGCGCAAGGGCAAGCTGGAGCAGATTCCGCTGCTGTTCTGCGGCAAGACCACCCTGGAGGACATGCGCACCCTGCGCCAGCTGGTCGACGAGGGGCTTGTGGTGCCGCCGAAGTACCTGCCGCCGCAGTTCCGCGACCTTAACGCGCTGGCCGCCTGGATGTGCTTCTCCAACTTCCTCAACCACCTGAGCCTGGACCGCATCGAGGCGGACTACGCCAATATCCTCTAGCCGTTGCGCGGCGAACCGTCGCGCATAACCTTGATCGGTGCCAAGCGCCGACCGGGATTCCATGGCAGCATGCCCCGCTTTCCCATCGTGGCGGGTGCATGTCCCCGTCGCCCACAACCTCCGTTCCGAAGAAGTGACCATGAGCGAACGCAACCCCATTCCCCTGATCCTCACCGCCATCGGTAGCGTCGTCGGCACCGTCGCCGCGCTGTCGTACTACGGCTACCTGCACATCGCCAAGCCGGAGGACGCGCTGCTGCTGGCCGAGTTCACCATGCTCAAGACCGTTCCCGGCCAGGACTACAAGGTCTCGCTGACCCGCGCCGACCAGATAGCCCAGTGCATCGACGGCGTCCTCGTGCTGTTCGATACCCAGCAGCGCGGCCTGTCCGGCGTGCTGGTAAACGACCGCAAGCAGGCGGTGCGCTGCGTCGGCGAAGAGACCCCGCAGGCCACCCAGTGAACATCGAGGTCTGGCAGGGCGACATCACCACGCTGGATGTGGACGCCATCGTCAACGCGGCCAATTCCTCCCTGCTCGGCGGCGGTGGCGTTGACGGCGCGATCCACCGCGCCGCCGGCCCCGAACTGCTCGCCGCCTGCCGCCCGCTCGGTGGCTGCCCCACGGGTGAGGCGCGCATCACCCCCGGTTTCCGCCTGCCGGCACGCTACGTGATCCATACCGTCGGGCCGGTCTGGCACGGCGGCAGCCAGGGCGAGGCGCAACTGCTCGCGGCCTGCTACCACAACAGCCTGGCACTGGCCGAAGCCCACGGCCTGGACAGCATCGCCTTCCCGGCCATCAGCTGCGGCATCTACGGCTACCCGCTGGATGCCGCCGTGCGCATCGCGGTGGACGAGCTGCGTCGTCCGAGGGCGGACGGCAGCCCGTTGCGCCGGGCGATTCTGGTGGCCTTTTCCGCCGAGATGGCGATCCGCTACGGCGAACTGCTGGCGGCCTGATTGGGCAGTGGCGTGGCGATGCTGCCCTTCGGTGCCGGCTGGTAGAGCATCAGCACATAGCAGCCCAGGCAGATCAGCCAGTCGAAAACCGCCGTCCAGATGTTGTGCGAGAGAAAGTGCGCGCCCTGCATCATCCTCGCCAGCGACAGCGCGGTGCCCAGCGCGAAGGCACTGACCAGCGCCACTTTCGCCAGCCTCGGGCGCCTGTCGCGCAGCAGGAAGTACAGCGCGAAGAAGGTGAAGCCGCTGCTCGCATGTCCGCCCGGCCAGCAGCGACCTGGCTTCAGCGTCGGCGCGCGCGCGCCGAGCAGCGGGCTGTAGGTTTCGCCACCGCCGTAGCGGGTCAGGTCCCAGGGGCAATGCACGCCGGTGAGGGTTTTCAGGGGCGGCACGACGGCGGTCGACAGCCCCATCGCCAGCACCAGATAGCCCAGCGGCAACCGCCAGGCGGCCCAGCGGCGGTACACGAAGCTCAGTAGCAGGCCGGCGATCGACAGCACGCCGATCAGAATCACCGCCTGCTTGATGCGGTCATGGAACCAGTTCTCGAAGAACACGTTGTGGCGGGCGACGAAGCCTTCGTCGGGCAGGTAGAACAGGTCGGAAATGGCGAAGTCCAGGCGCGTCGGCTCGAAGATCAGCAACAGCGCGGCGATCGCCAGCGGAATCCCCAGGCTCGCCCAAAGGCCCAGCCGAGGCGAGTGGTGCGTTAACCTTTGCGTGGTCATGGATGCTCCTTCGATCAGCGCTGGCTGAGCCGGTCATTGCCGGCGGGCGAGGGTTGCCAGCCGAGCAACTGGTGGCGGAAATCGTGGCTGGCGGCCTGGTAGTAGGCGATGTCGCGCTGCAGCAGCGGGTCGTCGCTGGCCACGCTGCTCTCGCGGCTGGCACCGAGGGCATCGTCATGCCGACGCATCACCTGGCGCGGGCTGAGAATCGCCAGGTCGTGGCCATCGAACAGTCCCAGGTGCTGGTAGTTGCCCAGCAGCACGCGGGGCGGCGCGGCGTTCTCCTGCAGCAGATTGCGGCCGAAGAAGGTCGAGGTGTAGTCCATGTCGAGCAGACCGAGCAGGGTCGGGGCGATGTCGATCTGGCTGGCCAGCTCGGCGTTTTCGGCAGGCTTCACCCATTTCGGCGAGTAGATGAACAGCGGGATCTGGTAGTTGGCGACCGGCAGGTCTTCCATCCCGGCACTGCCCGCGCAGTGGTCGGCGACGAAGACGAACAGGGTGTCGTCGAACCAGGGTTTCTGCCGCGCCTTGGCGAGGAAATCGCCGATCGCCCAGTCGGTGTACTTCACGGCGCCCTCGCGGCCTTCGCCGGAGCGAATGTCGATACGCCCGTCCGGGTAGCTGTAGGGGCGATGGTTGGAGGTGGTCATCAGTTGCAGCAGGAACGGCTTGCCCTGCGCGTGATCGGCATCCGCCAGCTTCAGCGTCTGGGTGAACAGGTCCTCGTCGGCCATGCCCCAGGCGTTCTTGAAGTGGATGTCGGATTCGGCCACCGAACTCTGGTCGACGATGCGATAGCCGTTGCCGCCGAAGAAGGCGTTCATGTTGTCGAAATAGCCGCGTCCACCGTAGGCGAAGACGCTGTCGTAGCCCTGCGCGTCGAGCTGCTGGCCGAGGCTGGCGAAGCCGCTTTCCTTGCCGATGCGCTTGACGATGGAGCGTCCGGGCGTGGGCGGCACCGACAGCGTGATCGCCTCGAGGCCGCGGTCGGTGCGGGTTCCGGTGGCGTAGAAGTTGTTGAAGTAGAGGCTCTGTTGGCGCAGCGCATCGAGGTTCGGCGTGAGCCCGCGCTTGTCGCCGTTGCTGCCCAGGTACTTGGCGGAGAGGCTTTCGATGGTCACCAGCACCACGTTCAGCCGGCGTGGCTCGCCGGGGTTGTCGATGCGGCGGCGGATGTCCAGCGGGTCGCGGCCGACGAAGGTGGCATTCGGCTCGGCCACTTCCTCGCGCAGTCGCGCGGCTACCCGGGCCGCCGGCAGCTTGGCGTAGAACTGGTTGTAGTCGAGTTCGTTGCTGCGGAAGGCGGCGAAGAATTGGTACGGGCCGTTGCTCGCCAGTTCATGCTGATAGGCATTGCCGCCGACGCCGCGCGGGTGATCCTGATCCAGCAGCAGGCCGGCGAGCGTCGCGCACAGCCCGACCGCGGCGAGACCGCCCAGGCGCGCCCGCCAGCTCGGCAGCGGCGCGCTCCAGGCGCGGCGCAGCGGCGAGCGCAGCAGCAGGGTGGAAATCAGCGCGACGGCGGCGATGGCGCCCAGCAGCTTGCCGATCGGGTAGGACTCCCAGAGGTTGTGCAGCACTTCGTCGGAGTAGACCAGGTAGTCCACCGCGATGAAGTTGAAGCGCACGCCGAACTCGTCCCAGAACAGCCATTCGGCGACGGCGACGAAGAGCATGACGAACAGGCTGGCGCCGAGCAGCACGCCGAGCGTCGTGCGCCAACCGCCGCGCCGCCAGAGTCGGGGCGGGCAGAGCAACAGCAGCGCCGCCAGCGGCACGGCGGCGTAGGCGAGGAAGCCGAGGTCATAGAGCAGGCCGATGCCATACAGGCGCAACAGGCTGCCGGCGTCGCTGCCGGCTTCGCTCAGGTGGGCCACCAGCAGCAGGCTGCGGGTCAACAGGAACACGCTCAGCCAGAGGCCGAGGATCAGGGTCAGGTAGCGCAGGGGCGCCGAGCGCAGGAGGGTTCGCATCGCGATTTTTCCGGGGTTGGACGATGCGCGGCAGTCTGTTCCCGGATATGTCGCAGCCGGGTGAATCGGCGGTTAAAAATTCGTCAAAACGAAACGGTCTAGTCTTCCCCGTGCAATCATTCGCCACCGCCGCGCCGACTGGGCGCCCCTGAGGACAATCCATGCGCATCCTGCTGGTCGAAGACAACCGCGACATTCTGGGCAACATGCTCGACTACCTGAGTATCAAGGGCTACAGCGTGGACTGCGCCCAGGACGGGCTGTCCGGCCTGCACCTGGCCGCCACCGAGCACTACGACCTGATCGTGCTCGACATCATGCTGCCGGGGCTCGACGGCTACACGCTGTGCAAGCGCCTGCGCGAGGACGCCCGGCGCAACACGCCGGTGATCATGCTCACCGCCCGCGATCAACTGGACGACCGCCTGCAGGGGTTCAACTCCGGCGCCGACGACTACCTGATCAAGCCCTTCGCGCTGTCCGAACTGGCGGCGCGCATCGAAGCGGTGCTGCGCCGCGCCCAGGGCGGTGGACGCCGGCAACTGCAGGTGGCCGACCTGACCTTCGACCTGGACACCCTGGAAGTGGTCCGCGCCGGGAAGATGCTCAAGCTCAACCCCATCGGCCAGAAGCTGCTCACCGTGCTGATGCAGAAAAGCCCGCACGTGGTGCGCCGCGAGGTGCTCGAGGAAACCGTATGGGGCGATGACTGCCCGGACAGCGACAGCCTGCGCAGCCATGTGCACCAGTTGCGCCAGGTGATCGACAAACCGTTCGCCCGCGCGCTGATGCACACCGTGCATGGCATCGGCTATCGCCTGGCGGATGATGGCGATGGAGTATAAGCAGAGCCTCTCGCGACGTATCGTCATCGCGTTCGTCCTGGTGACCGCACTGGTCGCCGGCGCCTTCGCCATCGGTATCGTCAACGTCGTTCACGTGGTCGAGGAACGCCTGATCACCGGTGAGCTGGGCGGCGATCTGGACCGTCTGCTGCGCATGGATTCGGTCGAGTCGTGGCGTTCGCAGCCGGAGCCCGACCAGTTCTTCTACTACAGCGGCGGCGTCGGCGAGTTCGCCCTGCCCGAGGACGTCAAGCACCTGCCGCCGGGCTTCAACGAAGTCTTCCGCGGCGACATCTCCTACCACGTGTTCGTGCGTACCGTGGATGGCCGCAAATACGTGCTGATGCAGGACCAGCGTGGCTTCGAGGCGCGCGAGCAGGTGCTCTTCGCGGTGGTGCTGGTGGGCTTCCTGATCAGCCTGGCGCTGGGTGGGCTGCTCGGCTGGCTGCTCGCGCGGCGGGTGATGGCGCCGGTGATCCGCCTGGCGCGGCAGGTTCGTCATCGCGACCAGTTGCTGGTGCTCGCACCACCGCTGGCGCCGGATTACGCCGCCGACGAAGTCGGCGAAGTGGCGGCGGCGTTCGACGCCACGCTCGGCCTGCTGCGCGAGGCGTTGACCCGCGAACGACTGTTCACCAGCGACGTCAGCCATGAGCTGCGCACGCCGTTGATGGTGTTGGCGAGTTCCTGCGAGCTGCTGCTGGAAAACCCGGGCCTGGGCGAGCGCGGCCGGGCCCAGGTGCTGCGCATGTCGCGCGCCTGCGAGGAAATGCGCGAGCTGGTACACACCTTCCTGCTGCTGGCGCGTGCGCAGCCGGCCAACTCCAGCGAGGGGCAACTGGCCACGCTGATGGATGTGGCCAACGACCTGGTCGGGCAATGGCGCAGTGCGATCGAGGACAAGGGGCTGCGCTTCGAATACCACGTCAACGGCGCCCTGCCGATCGGCTACAACGCGCCCTTCCTGCGCGCGGTGCTGGGCAACCTGCTGCGCAACGCGCTGCACTACACCGACAACGGCTGGATCTGCCTGCAACTGCAGGCTACCGGCTTCTATGTCGAGGACAGCGGACATGGGATTCCCGAGGCACAGCGCGAGGCGGTGTTCGAGCCCTTCGTGCGGGGCGTCGAGCAGCGCGGCGACGGGCTCGGCCTGGGCCTCTCGCTGGTCAAGCGGATCTGCGAGAGCCAGGGCTGGAGCGTCAGCCTGTCGGCGGCGGAGTCGGGCGGCTGTCGTTTCCAGGTCACCCTGGGCGGAGAACTCGCAGCGGCGGTTTGACGCAATTTTCACATCGCCTTGACTCCCGGTTGACGGCTCGCTGGATAAGGTGCCGCCACCTTTCCCAGTAGTGGCCTTTCCCATGAGCGATACCGTCGATCTTGAGTTCTCCCACAAGTACGATCGCGAGCATGCCGAAGCCTATGGACGGAAACACGCCGACGGATTCTGGCGCACGCTCTCCCACAGACGCGACGAGCAACTGGCCCGCCGCGCCCTGCAGATCGCCGGCGAGCCGAGCCTGGTCCTCGACCTGCCGTGCGGCGCCGGGCGCTTCTGGCCGCTGCTCGCCGAGCGCCAGAACCGCGTGATCATCGGCGCCGACAATTCCGCGGACATGCTGAAGGTGGCCATGCAGCGCCAGCCAGAATCGGTCACCCGACGCGTGCAGACGCTGCAGACCTCGGCCTTCGCCATCAACCTGCCGGACAATTCGGTGGACAGCATCTTCTGCATGCGCCTGCTGCACCACGTCGGCAACGCGGCGGACCGGCAGAAGATGCTCAGCGAGTGCCACCGCGTGACTCGCGACAGCCTGATCGTTTCGCTGTGGGTGGATGGCAACTACAAGTCCTGGCGGCGCAAGCGCCTGGAGCAGCGCCGGCAACTGGGCGCCGACGATGCGGACTTCCAGAACCGTTTCGTGATTCCCGCGCAAACCATCGAACAGGAGTTCGACGACGCCGGTTTCAGCATCCAGCGTCACCTGGATTTCCTGCCGCTGTACGCGATGTGGCGCGTCTACGTTCTGCGCAAGGACATGTGGGCATGAACTGCCTCGAGATGCCGACGCCGGACCTTCCGCCGCCCGCGCCACCCCTCGACACCTTCGATGCCTGGTGGCAGCGCCAGGGTGACTGGGTCGAGCAACCCAACCAGCGGCGGGGCGGGGAAAGCGGCGTACAGCGGTTGCAGGAGATGGACCGCGTGCTCTATGCAAAGCGCCAGGTTGGCCATCTGTATCGCAGCCTGCGTTATCCGCTCGGCCGGCCCACGGTGCTGCGCGAGCACGATGCGCTGCGCCGCATGACCGACCTGGGCGTGCGCGTGCCGAATGTCGTGCACTGCTCCACCTCGTTCAGCGCCGATACCGGCTGGCGCGGACTGCTGGTCACCGAGTCGCTCGACGGTTTCCAGGACCTCGATGCCTGGTATGCCGGCGGTGCGCGCGAGCGTTACGACGAACGTCTGCACGAGCAACTGTTGCACCAACTGGCGGCCACCCTGGCGCGCATGCACCGCGCGCGCTGGCAGCATGGCTGCATGTATGGAAAGCACGTGTTCGTGCGGGTCAATGGGGAGGGCGCCGACGCGCGCGCCGAGGTGGCGCTGCTCGATCTGGAAAAAAGCCGCCGCCGGCTGACCCGGAGCCATGCCGCGCAGCACGACCTGCGACAGCTGAGGCGCCATTCGTCGTTCAGTGCCGCCGAATGGGCGAAGCTGATCTACGTTTACCGAGCAGCGTTCGGTAGGCCAATCAAAGGGTTGCAGTGATGAGACTAGAAATCGCTCGAGGTCTGTTTCTCTGCGCGGCGCTGGGCGTCGCCTCCCTGGCCGTAGCGTCCTGGACGGAGCCCGCGCCGAAGGTGATCAGCGGGCTTCCGAGCCTGGCGAAGAATTGCCCGATGCCGGGCAACCTGCGGGCGAAGGTCCAGCCGCAACCCGACGAAGACCTGCTGTTGCTGATGTTCAGCCTGGCCCAGGGCCTGCGCGCACCCAGCTGATCGAACCGGCGCCTCCGCGATGAAGGCGCCGTAGGTGCGTTACGCCACGTGCAGGTGGTTGTCCCAGAGCCCGCTGGGCAGTTCCAGCGGCCGAACCTCGATGGCGCCGGCGCGGCAGTCGTAGTGGCGGCAGCGCCCCTGGCCGGACGTGACCACGAAACCCTGTTCCACCGCGGCGACGCCCGCGCAGTCGGGCAGCGGTGCATCCAGGCGCAACGCGCCGCTGTCCAGGTCCCAGACGAAGAAACGGTTGCCGCGGGGCGCGGTCAGCGCGACCAGGCGCATGGCGTCGTTGATCGCCACGCTGGCGGTGTACTGCGCCATCGCCTGGCGTTGCGGCTCCTCGACCGGGAACGGCATGAACGCCTCGCCGGGACGCTTGATCGCCAGCAGCGCGGCGCGGTCGTGGCTGGCGCCCATGTACTGCTGGCAGGCGACGATGGTGCCGTCCGCGGCGATCGCCAGGTGACGCACGCTGTTCATCTGTTCGGGGAGCGTTTCGTGGCTGATCAGGCTGCCGTCGCGGCGCATCAGGACCAGGCTCGGCTCCATCGCATCGAGGTTCATCTCGACACGGCTTTCGGCCTCGGTGCGGATGCCTCCATTGGCGACGACCAGGGTTTCCCCGTCAGGCATCCATGACACCTCATGCGGGCCCAACCCGTGGGTCGAAAGCTCGCCCGTATGAACCAGCCGTTCGCCGTCGAAACGGTAGACCCCGAGCAGTCCCCGCCCCGGGTCGCGGGTGTCGTTCTCGGTGGCGTAGAGCCACTCGCCGTCCTTGTGGAACACGCCATGACCGTAGAAATGCCGGTCGGCGTTGGACTTCAGCGTCTGCAGCAGACGGCCGTCGCGCAGGTCGATCAGGTAGCTCTCGGTGCCCGGCCGGCGCGCCACGAAAAGCGCCAGTGGCTTGCCCGGATGCTGGACGATGGCGTGACAGCGCAGGCCGACCCGCGTGACGAACGCCGGGCTGCCGTCGAGGCGGTAGCCGACCGCGTAATGGCCACCGTCGGCATCGTCGCGAGCGGACAGCAGCAGCGGCTGGGCGGTCTGCCGATTGAACTTCCACTCAACCGAGGTAACGGCCTTGAGCAGTGCATTGCCGAGGTTCTGTACGTGGCGCAGCATCGTCGACTCTCCTGAATCAGTCCCCGTCGTTGGCGTTGAAGCCGAGCTGCACGCCCAGCACGCGGGCGAGTTCCAGCTCGTGCAGCCGGTGGACCACGTTCAGGCTGTCGTAGAAGGCGTTCAGCTGGGCGCGGCCCTGGTCGGTCTTCAGCAAGTCGTCCAGCGGCGGCTGCAGCGCGGCCATCTGCCGGCGGCTGTCGGCATAGGCGGCGTCGATCTTGTCGATGAGGTCCTTGTGCTCGCTGCCGATCAGGGCTTTCAGACCTTTGCCGTCGACGCCCGACCAGACGTGTTCGGCGCTTTCCAGGCTCGCCGCCAGGTTCGACAGGGAAGCATGACTGCGCCAGGCCTCGGCCTGGAACGGCTGGGGAATGCCCTTGGTCTGCCGGCCGAGCGGGGCGCCGAGTTTCTTCTTCAGCGAATCCAGGGCGGTGACCTGGACGCGCAGCAGGTCGGAAATGGCTTCCTTGGACTCGGCATAGCGCGCGTTGGGGAATTTGCTCATCTGCGCGAGCATGCCGTCGTTCTTCTGCCAGCCGGCTAGGATCTGTTCGGAGAGCGCCTGCTGGTGCGCGCCGATGGCTTCCAGCAGCGGGCAGTAGCGGGCCTTCTGCTTGGCGTCGGCGAGGTCCAGGCCGCTGTCGAAGAGCACGTACTCGTAGGCGCTGAGGCCCTGCACGACGATGCTGGACTTGGCCAGGCTTTCACCGGTCAGCGGAGTGTCGGACTTGACCAACTGCTCGACCTGGCGGGCGACCAGGTTCTTCTTGTCCGGCCAGAACTGCACCTGCCAGGCCTGGTTGCCTTCGGCCAGCGGGCCGATCAGCAGCGGTTGCAGTTCGGCCCAGGCCTTCTGCGCCCGGAGGAAGGCCTCGCGGGCCTGTGCTAGGTCCTGCTTGCCTTCACAGAAGGCCAACGCGCTGGCGGCCAGTTGCTTGTCGGCCTCGGCCCAGCGGCTGTAGGTCGGCAGGATGACCTGCTGGGCGATGGCGGCACTGGTGGCGGCCTGCTGGTCCTGCGGAGAGCAGGCTCCCAGCGCGATGGCGAGGCCTGTCAGGAGAAGTCGGGGGCGAAACATCTGCGCTCCTTTTCAGAGGGAATTCAGGAAAGCCAGCAACGCGGTGCGTTGCTCGGCATCGAAAGCGAGTACCTGCTGCTTGGCCGGTTCGGCTTCGCCGCCGTGCCAGAGAATGGCTTCGAGAAGGTTACGCGCGCGGCCGTCGTGAAGGAACTGGGTATGTCCGGTCACCGCCTCGCTGAGGCCGATTCCCCACAGCGGAGCGGTCCGCCATTCGCTGCCGCTGGCCTGGAACTCGCCGCGGTGATCGGCGAGGCCTTCGCCCATGTCGTGCAACAGCAGGTCGCTGTAGGGGCGGATCACCTGGTTCGCCAGCTCGGGTTCGGCGGCGTCGGCGCGGGTCTTGAACTGCGGCGTGTGGCATTGCTGGCAGCCGGCCTGGAAGAACGCCGATTTGCCGGCCAGGACCTGTGCGGCGTCGACATCGCGGCGCGCCGGAACGGCCAGGTTGCGCGAGTAGAAGACGACCTTGGACAGGATGTTGTCGCTGACTTCCGGGGCGCCGCCATTCACGGCATTCAGGCAGTCGACCTGGCTCGGCGTGCAGTCGTCGTGCGGCAGGAGCGACGTGGTCAGGCCCATGTCGCCGGAGAAGGCGTGCGCGCTTTGCTGCTCGATGGTCGGCTGGCCGGCTTTCCAGCCGAAGCGGCCGAGCACGGTTTCACCCTTGCGCATGTCCCAGACGCGGTTGGGGCGCCCGGATATGCCGTTGCCGTCGCGATCCTCCGGATCGGCGTTGGCGAGGATGTCCGCTTCGGGAATCGCCTCGAGCAGGCCGAGGCCGATCATCGGCGGTGCGACGCGGGCCGAGGTCATGGTCTGCGGATGCATGGGGCCGTAGTTGAGGTCGCTCAGGCGCAGGGTCGGCTTGCGCAGTTCGACCACGCTGCCGTCGGCGACGGTCACCGGCAGCGGGCTGTAGTCGACGCGGATCTTGCCTTCGGGAGCGACTCCGGGAATCGCCATGTCCTGGAACTGCCCGCCATAGGTCGGCTCGGGGACCACGCCCAGGTGTTCGAGGACCTTGGCATCGGCCGGGCTGGCGGGAATCGACAGGCGTACCAGCATGGAGACCGCGTGCACCGCGTTCTCGCCGGGCGGCTGGCCGCGGCCGTCGCGGACATGGCAGTTCTGGCAGGCATTGGTATTGAACAGTGGCCCCAGACCGTCACGCGCTGTGGTGGCAGTGGGGGCGGTGACCCAGGGGTTGCGGAAGAAGCTGTTGCCGACGCTGAAATCGAGGCTGCGGGTGTTGGACAGGTTGGCCGAGGGCATCGCGAAGGCGTTGCGGTCGGTCTGGAACACGGTGGTGGCGCCGCCGGAGAGGGCTTCGCCGGGCTCGGCCTGGGTGAAGCGGGGTTTGTCGTCGCAAGCGCTGATGAGCAGTGCCAGAAACAGCGGTGACAGGCGGAGCAGCGGGAGCATCGAGAATGTCCTGAACGAGGCGGCGAGCAAGCTTAGCAGGGCACCTGGTCGTGAATAAGAGAGATTTTCGTTTGCACGCGGGACGAAGTGTCGCGCCGGAAAAGACGGATGCGCCCGAAAGCGCATCCGTTGTGTTGCCTGGCGATGCGCTCGATCAGAACTCGTGATCGGCGTTATCCGGCTTCAGGTCGCTGATGCCCAGCTTGGCGGCGGCCTGCTCGATGGCACCGGTCTGCTTGACCAGTGCGGCGATGGCGTCGCGAACGATCTGCTGGCCCTTGGCATTGTCGGCGGCGATCAGTTGGTCGAAATGGACGTTGTCCTTCTCGGCGCTGTCGACCATCGCCTGCAGCTTGGCTTCGGTGTCCTGGAGGTCGGCCTTGACGGTGTTGTCCGTCTCCGCGTCGGCCTTGGCGACCAGGGAAGACAGGCTGGCGCCGGTCAGCGTGGTGCCGTCGACTCGCTTGTACTCGCCGAGGTACACGTTGCGGATGCCCTTGCCGTTGTAGAAGTGCGAGTTGTGCGTGTTGTCGCTGAAGCAGTCGTGCTCGTCTTCGGTGGAGTTGGCTTCCAGCGCGACCTTCATGCGTTCGCCGGCCAGTTCGCCGAGGGACAGGCTGCCCATGCCGAAGAGCATCTTGCGCAGGCCGTTCTCGACCGGTTCGGCTTCCAGGGTGGCGCGGTAGTTGTCGGCGACGCCCGCTTTCCACTGGCCGGACATCTCTTCCAGGTCGCTGACCAGCAGGTCGGTCGCGGCTTTCAGGTAGGCACGACGACGGTCGTTGTGGCCGCCGGTGGCGCCTTCGCCGGTCAGGTAATCGCTGGCCGGACGCTCGCCGGCGCCCGGGCCGGTACCGTTCAGGTCCTGGCCCCAGAGGAGGAACTCGATGGCGTGGTAGCCGGTGGCGACGTTGGCTTCGGAACCGCCCAGCTCGTTCAGGCTGGCGAGTTTCTCACCGGTGATTTCGCTGACGTCGATCTTGTCTTCGCCGACCTGGATCTCGGTGTTGGCGATGATATTGGCGGTGGCGGCCGGGTTGCCCAGCGCGGACTGGGTGTCCTTGGCGACGTAATCGATCAGGCCTTCGTCCAGCGGCCAGGCGTTCACCTGACCTTCCCAGTCGTCGACGATGGTATTGCCGAAGCGGAAGACTTCGCTCTGCATGTACGGGACGCGAGCGGCCAGCCAGGCTTTCTTGGCGGCGTCCTGGGTCGCGGTGCTCGGGTTGGCGAGGAAGGCGTCGACGGCTTTCTGCAGGTTCTGCGCGGTGCTCAGGGCGTCGTCGAAGACGGCGGAGGCCATGTCCGCATAGTGAACGATCACCTGCTTGGCGGCGGCTTCGTCGACCTTGGCCGCACTGGCTGCAGCCGGGGCACTGCTGGCGGCCGGAGCGGCGGCGGGAGCAGGAGCGCTGGCGTGTTGCGCAGGTGCTTTTTCCTTGTCATCGCCACAGCCGGCGATGGAAATGGCAATGGCCAGGAGGCTGGCGGCAGCCAGGGGCTTACGAATCATGTGCGGGTTCCTTTGCATCTGGGTGATGGAGCGATGTGAAGGGTGGAAAACCGCCACATAATGCGAAAGATTTTCATTGTTGAAAAGTGTTCTGTCGCATTTAACCTGCGCAGCGAAGCCGCAGTTCCGGTTGTTTCGATCCCGTGGAAGGAATGCCGAGACGGGTAAGCGTCCTGCGCCGCAGGCGCGAGCGACAGCGGCAAGACTGCGGTTGGGAGGTGCCTGAATGCGCCTTCAGCGAGGCTCGGCCGCACCTAGCCGGAATGCCTGATCGATCCCGAGTGGCGCGAAGGTCCGCCGCCATTGGCGGCGCTGACGGCGGCTGAGCTGCGTCGCTTCGCTCGAAGCGAGCGGCGGCGCTCAGTTGTGGGTGGGCACGGGCGTGTGGTTAAGACGCTTCGACTGGCGCAGGTACTGGCCCAGTTCGCGGGCCGACAGCGGCTTGCTGTAGAGGTAGCCCTGACCCTCGTGGCAGCCCTGGGCGATGATGTACGCCTCCTGCTCCACGGTCTCCACGCCCTCGGCGATCACCTGCATGCCGAGGCTCTTGCCGAGCTGGATGATGGCGCGAACGATGGTGGCGTCGTCCTCGTCTTCCAGCAGGTCCTGAACGAAGCTCTTGTCGATCTTGATCTTGTCCAGCGGGAGGCTTTTCAGATAGCTCAACGACGAATAGCCGGTACCGAAGTCGTCGATGGCGATCAGCGCGCCGGAGCGGCGCAGGCTGAGCAGATGCTGCGCGGCGGTGGTGATGTCTTCCATCAGGCCGGTTTCGGTGACCTCCAGCTCCAGGCTGCGCGGCGGCAGGCGATAGACCTGCATCAGGTTGTTGACCACCCGCGGCAACTCGGCGTGGTGCAACTGCACGGTGGACAGATTGACCGCCATGCGCAGTTCGCTGAAACCCTGGTCATGCCATTCGCGCAGTTGGCGGCAGGCCTGGTCGAGCACCCACTCGCCGATCGGAATGATGGTGCCGTTCTGTTCCGCCAGCGGAATGAACAGGTCCGGCGGGACGAAGCCGTGTTGCGGATGCTGCCAGCGCAGCAGCGCTTCGACCCCGGTGACGCGATGGTTGCGGTAATCCACCTGGGGTTGATAGACCACGTGCAGCTGTTCCAGCGCCAGCGCGTCGCGCAGGTCTTTCTCGAGCTCGCGGCGTCTGCGCATCTCGCTGTCGACGCTGGCGATGTAGAACTGATAGCGATTGCGCGAGCGGCTTTTCGCCAGGGTCATCGTCTGTTCGGCTTTCTGCAGCAGCTTCTCGGTGCTGTCGCCGTCTTCCGGGAACAGGGTGATGCCGATGGTGGCGCGCAGCAGGACGGACTGTTCGTCCAGCGGGAAGGGCAGTTCGAGGTCGTCGAGAATGCTCTGCGCCAGCTCCGCCGCTTCGTAGGGCTGTTCGATGTCGGCCTGGACCAGGGCGAACTGGTCGCCGCCCAGCCGCGCCAGGGTGCCGAGCCGTCCGCTGTGGCTGCGCAGGCGGTCGGCCAGAGCCAGCAGCAGGTGGTCGCCGGTCTGGTAGCTGAACTGTTCGTTGATTCCCTTGAAGTCGTCCAGGCCGACGCAGAGCACCGCCACCCGACGTTGCCGGCGTCCGGCGTCCTCGAGGATCTGGTCCAGCTGGCCCTGCAGCTGCTGGCGATTCGGCAGCCCGGTGAGGAAGTCGTACTGGGACATGCGCAACAGGCTGTTTTCCGCCTCATGGCGCAGGTTGGTGTTGCGTTCGATCGAGGAGAGCAGCTCGTTGGCGGTGTGAATCCACAGGCCCAGTTCGTTCTTCTCATTGCCCTTGAGCATCGGCAGCTTGTGCTGGCTGGGGCGGTCCGGATTGATGTTGGTGAGGTGCTCGATGATTTTCGACAGCGGCTTGGTCAACAGCCAGTGGTAGACCAGGTACAGCGCCAGGCCCATCGCCAGCGCGCGCAGCACGCCGGAGACGAAGATGATCACCGAGTTGGTGACGAAGCTCTCGCCGTAGGGCGCGGTATCCAGGGTAATGCTGAGGTCGCCGTAGTACTCGCTGTAGGGCGCGCGGCCGACCAGGCGGGTGCTGAAGGTCTGTTCCTTGCCGAGGATCGGGTCGGTGAGCATCCGCGTCGGCGTGTCGAGCAGGCCGCGCTCGCGTTCGGCGAGCATCGGCTCTGTGGGGTTGCCGATGGAGGCGACGCGCACGGCTTCGTGCTGGAACAGGCCTTCGATCAACTGCATGCCCATCTCGCGGTCGAGACTGTAGACCGCTTGTGTCGATGGATCGCGAAACATCGCCAGGATGCGCTGGGCATCGCTGGTGATGGTCTGTCGGGTCTTGTAGACGTCGAACACGATCTGCGCGCAGCTGAGCACCACGCCTACCACGAGCGCTGCCAGCAGCACCACTCGGAGCAACTTCAACGACAAGCTGTTCTTGAGTTCCAGCTTCAAAAGGGGGATTCCTTATGTATGCCAAATCGTCCGACAAAGCGGAGTATTGGCAATCGCGCTGTGGCAGTCAAAGGGCCAGCATCGGCTAACAGGATTTTTTGCGCAGGTGCGCATTTTCGGAGCAGTCGAATCCCGGGCTAAGCCACGATGCGCACTTTGTCGGTGCGCATCCGAGGGACTTGAGGACCATTCGGCGGTTTGGAGAATGCCCGGATGGGCGGTTCCCCCACATGCTCCAGCTCGTCCAAGGAAGCAGAGAATACTTCCGCCGCGTTAGCGGCAGGCAAAGCCGCGGAAAAGAAAAAACCCGGCCGAGGCCGGGTTTTCCCATGGTGCGGAACAGCGGGTCAGGCGGCGTAGTTCTTCGCCACGAAGTCCCAGTTGACCAGGTTCCAGAACGCCTCGACGAATTTCGGGCGCAGATTGCGGTAATCGATGTAGTAGGCGTGTTCCCATACGTCGCAGGTCAGCAGCGGGGTGTCGCCGGAGGTGAGGGGGTTGCCGGCGCCACCGGTGCTGACGATGGCCAGCGAGCCGTCGGCCTTCTTCACCAGCCAGCCCCAGCCGGAGCCGAAGGTGGCGATGGTGGTCTTGGCGAACTCTTCCTTGAACTTGTCGAACGAGCCGAAGGCGGCGTCGATGGCGCTAGCCAGTTCACCGGTCGGCTGGCCGCCGGCATTCGGAGCCAGGCAGTTCCAGAAGAAGGTGTGGTTCCAGACCTGAGCGGCGTTGTTGAAGATGCCGCCGGACGAGGTCTTGATGATGGTTTCCAGGTCCTTGCCTTCGAACTCGGTGCCAGGAACCAGGTTGTTCAGGTTCACCACGTAGGTGTTGTGGTGTTTGTCGTGATGGTATTCCAGCGTCTCGGCGGACATGTGCGGCTCGAGGGCGGTTTTTTCGTAAGGCAGCGGCGGCAATTCGAAAGCCATTTTTATCTCCTTGATTCATCAGGTCAGGTCGTTTGCGGCAGGCGCCAGGCCGTCACGGTCGGCCAGCAATGCGGCTGGAGCTTGCTACTCCTACTTGCCGCGAAGCCTGGATCATAGCACCGGGCAACCCCCTAAACCACGCAACAAACGTAGGGGGAAACCCGCTGCCAGGGCCTCTGGACAGGCACTTCTGACAGGCTGCTCGGGAGGGCGCCCGATTCATCGTGGACCCCGGCTGGCGCCAGGCGTTCATTGCGGAGGATTGAAAATCAGCTGCGCCGCGATGCTGAACATCATCGCCGCCACGGCCAGGTCGAGGACCCGCCAGGTCGCCGGTCGTGCCAGCCAGGGCGCCAGCCAGGCCGCACCGGCCGCCAGTGCGCAGAACCACAGCAGCGAGGCGCTCGCTGCGCCCATGGCGAAGGCGCCGGGCACCGGCTGCTGTGCACCGAGCGAGCCGATCAGCAGCACCGTATCCAGGTAGACGTGCGGGTTGAGCAGGGTCACCGCCAGCGTCGCCAGCAGCACTGCCTTGAGCGGCCGGCGGGTGTTGGCCGCGCTCTGCTCCAACGCCTGAGGACGCACGGCGCGGTGCAGCGCCTGGCTGCCATAGAAGAGCAGGAAGGCCGCACCACCCCAGCGCGCGACCGCGAGCAGCGACTGGCTTTCCACCAGCAGGCGCGCCAGGCCGAACACGCCGGTACAGATCAGCAACGCATCGCAGAGGATGCAGAGCAGGGCGACCGGCCAGTGATGCTCACGGCGCAGGCCCTGGGCCAGCACGAAGGCATTCTGCGCACCGATGGCGAGGATCAGGCCGGCGCACATCAGCAGTCCGTTCAAGTAGCTCTGCCACATCGCATTGTCCTTGGTTGGGGAGGAAGAGGTGGCGAGTCTGTGAGCGACGAGGGTATAAGGAAAACGAATTATGCTAATCCATCATTAGGAAATTCGATTGTTCGATTACAAACTTCTGGCCGCGCTCGCCGCGGTGGTGGAACAGAACGGTTTCGAACGCGCCGCGCAATTGCTCGGCCTCTCGCAGTCGGCGGTGTCGCAACGCATCAAGCTGCTCGAGGCGCGTGTCGGTCAGCCGGTGCTGGTGCGCGCGGTGCCGCCGCGCCCCACGGAGGTGGGGCGGCGCCTGCTCAACCATGTGCAGCAGGTGCGCCTGCTCGAGCGCGACGTGCAGGGCCAGGTGCCGGGTCTTGCCGAAGGAGGCGGAGCCGAGCGCCTGCGCATCTCGATCAACGCCGACAGCCTGGCCACCTGGTGGGCCGACGCCGTGGCCTCGTTCTGCGCCGAGCACCGTCTGCTGCTCGAGCATGTGGTGGAGGATCAGGATGTCGGCCTCAAGCGCATGCGCGTGGGCGAGGTGGCGGCCTGTGTGTGCGCCACCGAGCGTCCGGTGGCGGGCGCGCGCAGCGTCGCGCTGGGCGCCATGCGCTATCGCGCGGTGGCCAGCCCGGCGTTCATCGCGCGGCATTTCCCCCAGGGAGGCGGCGCCGCCGAACTGGCTCGCGCGCCGGCGATCGTCTTCGGTCCGGACGATTCGCTGCAGCATCGCTACCTGGCGGGGCTCGGCGTGGAAGGCAGCTTCAACTATCACCTGTGCCCGTCGTCCGAAGGGTTCCTGCGGCTGACCTCCAGCGGGCTGGGCTGGGGCATGGTGCCGGAGCTGCAGGTGCGTGAACTGCTGGATGACGGCCGGGTTCGCGAACTGGTGCCGGGACGTCCGGTGGACGTGCCGATGTACTGGCACCACTGGCACAACGGCGGGCCGCTGCTCGGCGAGCTGACGCGCCAGCTGTGCCGGGTGGCTGAACGGGTGCTGGTCCCGCGAACCGACTGACGGACTGTCGTCATGCCGGCCTACCGGCCTTATCCTGCGACGCGGTGCCGGCCGTTATCGGCAGGCTGAGGAGCAATAGATGAAGATTCTGGTGACGGGTGCGAGCGGGTTCATCGGCGGGCGCTTTGCCCGCTTCGCCTTGGAGCAGGGGCTGGCGGTGCGGATCAACGCGCGCCGCGCGGAGGCGGTCGCGCCGCTGATCGCGCGGGGCGCGGAGTTCATCCCGGGTGATCTGGCCGACCCACAGCTGGCGCGCGCGCTCTGTGCGGACGTCGAGGCGGTGGTGCATTGCGCCGGCGCGGTCGGCACCTGGGGACGCTACGAGGATTTCTACCGGGGCAACGTCACGCTCACCGAGAACGTCGTCGAAGCCTGCCTGAAGCAGCGCGTGCGGCGCCTGGTGCACCTGTCTTCGCCCTCGATCGGCTTCGACGGGCATTCGCATCTCAACCTGAGCGAGGACGAGATTCCGCGGCGCTTCTCCGATCACTACGGCAAGACCAAGTACCTCGCCGAGCAGAAGGTCTTCGGCGCCGAGGAGTTCGGCCTGGAGGTGCTGGCGCTGCGCCCGCGACTGGTCACCGGGGCGGGCGACAACAGCGTGTTTCCCCGGCTGATCGAGATGCAGCGTCGGCGGCGGCTGGCGATCATCGGCAATGGCCTCAACCTGGCCGATTTCACCAGCATGCAGAACCTCAACGAAGCGCTGCTCAGCGCCTTGCTGGCCGCCGGGCCGGCGTTGGGCAAGGTGTACAACATCAGCAACGGCGCGCCGCTGCCGTTATGGGACGTGGTGAATTACGTGTTGCGGCGACTGGAGTTGCCACCGGTGACGCGGCATGTCGCCTATCCGCTGGCCTACGCCGCCGCCACGCTCAACGAGACGGTCTGCCGGCTGCTGCCGGGTCGGCCGCAGCCCGCGCTGTTCCGCCTGGGCGTGGCGGTGATGGCGAAGGATTACACGCTGGACATCGGCCGGGCGCGGCGGTACCTGGATTACCAGCCGAAAACCAGCCTGTGGACGGCGCTTGACGAGTTCTGCGAGGAATGGCGCCGGACGCCGGGCTGATTTCAGCCGCGCAGCGGGCCGGCGTAGCGGGTGTATTTTTCGATCAGTTGTTCTTCGGTCAACTCGGGTGCTTTCAGCCGCACGCCGGTCAGGCTGCTGAGCTGTTCGCCCATGGCGCGGGTGTCCTCGTTGGTCGATTCCTGGCAAGCGAGCAGCATCGCCGTGATCGCATCGGTCTGGCTCAGGCGAATGTCCACCGCCTGTTCGTCACGCAGGCGGCGCCGCAGCTTCTGCATGCAGTCCACCATGGTCTTGGTCAGTTCCATTTCGCTTCCCCCGTTGGTTGAAACTCTCGAACTGCTCCCCTCGATCAGCCCGACAGGATTCACTCATGCCCCGAAGCAGCGCCGGCGAAACGCCCGGGCTGCGTCCCCCGGTCATTTAGCAAAGGGCGTACCAGATCACCCATCAACGTGTTTCCTGGCGTTGCGGCCATGGCGGCCTAGTGCCACTGCACCCCGGCAGAGCATTTTGCCTCTCGATGCTCAGCGCTGAAGCAGCGATCGTGAACCGGTATACTGCGCGCCTCGCAAACCGGCGACAGAAGGCGACCCATGCGCAACGATGCTCTCGACGAACTGGACAACGTGCCCAGCCTGACCACCAGCGCGCGCGACCGCGACGATTTCGCCCGCGATGTCGATCCCGAGCCGGTGCGCTACGGCAACCAGCGCCCGGCCAAGGCGCCGCGCAGC
>NZ_DJTK01000026.1:38390-51022 GCF_002438225.1 Pseudomonas sp. UBA6310
CTGGGCTGGTGGAGCTACCAGCAGATCTCGCTGATGGAGCAGCAACTGGTGGCGACCCAGGAAAGCTTCGCGCGGATCAGCGAGGAAGCCGCCGGGCGCATCCAGGACATCACCGGCAAGGTGGTGGCCACCGAGTCCAACGTCACCAGCGGCAGCGAGGCGCTCAAGCTGCAGGTGAAACAGTTGCAGACCAAGCTCGCCGATATCGGCAAACAGCAGCAGACGCTGGTCACCCAGCAGACCAGCCAGGACCAGCGCGCCGACCAGTTGAGCAAGGACCTGGCGGCCCTGCAGAGTGCCGCGGACGGTCGCCTGAAAAGCCTCGCCGGCGACGTCGAAACGCTGAAGGGCAGCCAGGGCGACCTGGGCAAGCTGACCAGTCAGGTGAAGAGCGTGTCGACCCAGGTCGAACAGCTCGAGCCGCAGCTCAAGAGCCTTTCCGCCGATGTGCAGACGCTGAAGAAGCAGAACCCGAGCCAGGCCATCGACAGCCTGCAACAGGACCTGCTGGTACTGCGCAGCGAGCTGGACAACCGTCCGGCGCAAGCGCAGGGCGGCCCCGCAACCGCCGAGTTCGACGCCTTCCGCGCGCAGATGACCCGCAACATCAGCACGCTGCAGAGCCAGGTGCAGAACCTGCAGCAGCAACTCAACGCCCGCTGAGGGGAGAGGGTAGGGTGGGCTTCAGCCCACCGCCGGATGCTTTTTGGTGGGGGCGGTGGGCTGAAGCCCACCCTACGATCAGCTTCCCCACTCTGCGCCGAACAAAAAAAGCCCCGCGATTGCGGGGCTTTTTCATTGCGGCTGATGCCTCACAGGCGCGGGTAGTCGATGTAGCCGACCGGGCCCTGGCCGTAGAAGGTTTCCGGGTGCGGCGTGTTCAACGGCGCATCGGCCTCCAGGCGCGCCGGCAGGTCCGGGTTGGCGATGAAGGGAACGCCGAAGGCGACCGCGTCGGCCTTGCCGCTTTCCAGCCAGGCGTTGGCCTGCTCCTTGGTGAAGCGTTCGTTGGCGATGTACACGCCGCCGAACTGCTGCTTGAGTTGCGGGCCGAGGCTGTCGTCGGCTTCCTTCTCGCGGGCGCAGATGAAGGCGATGCCGCGCTTGCCCAGCTCACGGGCCACGTAGCCGAAGGTCTCGGCGCGGTTCGAGTCGCCCATGTCGTGGGAATCGGCGCGCGGCGCCAGGTGCATGCCGACGCGCCCCGGTGCCCAGACGCCGAGGACCGCGTCGGTGACTTCCAGCATCAGGCGGGCGCGGTTTTCCAGCGAGCCGCCGTACTGGTCGTCGCGCTGGTTGGTCGAGTCCTGCAGGAACTGGTCGAGCAGATAGCCGTTGGCGCCGTGGATTTCCACGCCGTCGAAACCGGCGCGCTTGGCGTTCTCGGCACCCTTGCGATAGGCCTCGACGATGCCTGCGATCTCCGCCGTTTCCAGCGCGCGCGGGGTGACGAACTCTTTCATCGGGCGTACCAGGCTGACGTGGCCGGCCGGTTTCAGCGCGCTCGGCGCCACCGGCAGTTCACCGTCGAGGTACAGCGGGTCAGAAATCCGCCCGACGTGCCACAGCTGCAGGACGATGCGTCCGCCGTTGGCGTGCACGGCCTGGGTGATGTTGCTCCAGCCGGCGACCTGTTCCTCGGACCAGATGCCGGGGGTGTCGGGGTAACCGACGCCCATCGGCGTCACCGAGGTGGCCTCGCTGATGATCAGCCCGGCCGAGGCGCGCTGCACGTAGTACTCGGCCATCAGCGCGTTGGGCACGCGCCCGGCGTCGGCGCGGCAGCGGGTCAGCGGCGCCATGATGATGCGGTTGGGCAACTCGAGGTCGCCGACTTTGATGGGATCGAAAAGCGTAGGCATGTTCGTTACTCCGGTTGCGTTGGTCATTCGGTTACAGGCATGAAACGGGCTTTGCCGGCGCTGAAGGTGATCAGCGTGGCGATCAGCGCCAGCACGGCGAGTACGGCGGCGGCCAGGGGGACGCGGGTCAGGCCGAGGCCCTGGTCGATGACCAGTCCGCCGACCCAGGCGCCCAGCGCGTTGCCGACGTTGAAGGCGCCGATGTTCAGGGTGGAAACCAGGTTCGGTGCGCCCTGGCCGAAGGCGACCACGTTGACCTGCAACGCCGGAACGGCGGCGAAGGAGGCGGCGGCCCAGAGGAACAGGGTGATTTCGGTCGGCACCAGGGCCTGGCTGGTCCAGCTCAGCGCGGTGGACACCAGCGCCATCGCGGCGAACACGCCGAGCATCGTGGTGCGCAGGCGCCAGTCGGCCAGGCGCCCGCCGATCACGTTACCGACGGTGAGACCCAGGCCGATCAGCAGCAGCGTCCAGGTCACCCCGCGCGGCGACACGCCGGTGACTTCGCCGAGCAGCGGCGCGACGTAGGTGAACAGGGCGAACATCGAGGCGGCGAACAGCACCGTGGTGCTCAGCGCCAGCCACACACCGGCGCCGCTGAGGGCGCGCAGCTCGGCGCGCAGGTCGGTCTTTTCCTCGTCGTGTCTGTTCGGCAGCACTTTCCACAGGCCGATCAGGGCCACAACGCCGATCAGTGTCACCGCCCAGAAGGTCGAACGCCAGCCGGCGGACTGGCCGAGCGCGGTGCCCAGCGGCACGCCGAGCACGTTGGCCAGTGTCAGACCGGTGAACATCAGCGCCACCGCGGAGGCGCGGCGGTTGGCCGGCACCAGGCTGGCGGCGACCACCGAACCGATGCCGAAGAAGGCGCCGTGGCAGAGCGCGGTGACCACCCTGGCTAGCATCAGCAGGTCGTAGTTGGCGGCCAGCGCACAGAACAGATTGCCGGCGATGAAGAAGCTCATCAGCACCAGCAGGGCGCCCTTGCGCGGCAGGCGCGCCGTGGCCATGGCCATGAAGGGCGCGCCGATGGCGACACCCAGGGCGTAGCCGGTGACCAGCCAGCCAGCACCGGGGATGGAGACGCGCAGGTCGGCAGCCACCTCGGGCAGCAGGCCCATGATGACGAATTCGGTGGTGCCGATGGCAAACGCGGACAAAGCGAGTACGAGAAGCGAAGTAGGCATGCGCCGGCTCCTGATGTAATTCAGTGGTGGCAGTGGCCAAAGGGCCAGGGCAGGACCAAGTCCTGCTAGCAGCTGTTCAAAGCTCGTCGCTCAACTGCTGGAGGAATTCGCGAATCACCGCATCGTTGCGGCTGAAGAAACTCCACTGGCCGATCTTCTTGCTGCTGATCAGGCCGGCGCGCTGCAAGGTCGCCAGGTGCGCGGAAATCGTCGATTGCGACAGCCCGGCGCGCGCGTCGATCTTGCCGGCACAGACGCCCATCTCGAACGGATGGTCCTGCTCGGTGAAATGCGCGTGCGGGTCCTTCAGCCAGTGCAGGATTTCCCGGCGTACCGGGTGAGCCAGCGCTTTGATGATGTCGTCGAGGTCGAGGGGCATGGAGGTTCTCCGGTGTTCCGGTAAAACGGTATATCGCGATGGAGCGAACTATATATCGGTATTTCGCGATATGCAAATATGTCGTTCCCGGACATGGCAGCCGGCGGCGCGCACCGCACACTGATTCGATGAACTACCTCGCACATCTTCACCTGGGCGGCGAGCAGCCGGCGCAGCTTCTCGGCAGTCTCTACGGCGACTTCGTCAAAGGGCCGCTGGAAGGGCGCTTCCCCGAACCCGTCGAAGCGGCGATCCGCCTGCATCGGCGCATCGACGCCTACACCGACAGTCATCCGCTGGTACGCCAGGCCAAGCAGCGCTTCCCGCTGCAACACCGGCGCATCGCCGGCGTGCTGCTCGACCTGTTCTTCGACCACTGCCTGGCGCGTGACTGGCCGGATTACGCGGAGCAGCCTCTGGATGCCTTCACCGCGCACGTCTATCGGGTGCTCGCCGGGGAACCGGCGTTGCCCGAGCGCCTGGCTTATGTCGCCCCGCGCATGGCCGCGCAGGACTGGCTCGGCAGCTACCGCGAGTTCGCCGTGCTCGGCCAGGTGATCCAGGGCATGAGCCGGCGCCTGTCGCGTCCCGAGTTGCTGGCCGGCACGCTGCCGCTGCTGAGCGACCTGTACGAGCCGTTGAGCGACGATTTCCGGCAGTTCTACCCCGAACTGCTCGGCTTCGTGCGGCAAACCTCCGCCTGAATCCTGCCCGCCGCAGCGCGACTTTCTTCGCTGACCTGTATCAACGGCCCCGCGCGGGCACTCGGGTCGAATAAGCCGCTCGACCCAGGCAGGCACAGAGGAAACACATGGACAGATTGGTGGTGGCAACGGACCTATCCAGCCGCTCGGACCGTGCGCTGCTGCGCGCCGCGCAGCTGGCGGGCCGCTTCGGCTGCGAATGGACGATTCTGCATGTGGTCGACGACGACGTGCCGTCGGTGCTGGTCGAACGGGTGGTCAGCCAGGTCAACGACCTGCTGCTGGCCAAGGCGGAGAAACTGGCCGACGTCGCCGGCCAGTGGCCGCGCGTGATGGTCGCCAGCGGCAATGTCGAGGAAACCATCATCGAGGTCGCCCGCGGGTTGTCCGCCGAGGTGTTGCTGGTGGGCACGCACCGTCGCCTGGCACTGCGGCAGCTGTTCCTCGGTAGTACCAGCGAGCGGGTGATTCGCAGTAGCCCGATCCCGGTACTGCGGGTCGGCAGCGCGAATGCGCCCTACGAACGGCTGCTGTTGGCACTCGACCTGTCGCCGCGCTCGGCGGACGTGTTGCGCACGACGCGCGCACTGGGGCTGCTGGAGGCGCTGCATCCGATGGTGCTGCATGCCTTCGTGCCGGGCGATGGCGCCGAGGCGCAGGCGCGCCTGGCGTTGCGCCAGTTCTTCCGCGGCCAGCATGTCGAGTTCGACGACTACCAGCTGCTGGTGGCCGGGGAGGAACCGCTGGCGATCGTCGGCCGCCTGCCGCTGGAGGTTCAGCCGCAGCTGCTGGCGATCGGCACGCCCGGGCGGGAAACCTCGGACAACCACATGCACGGCAGCGTCGCGGTGGAGCTTCTGCGCGGGCTCGACTGTGACATCCTCTGCGTGCCGCCGCGCAGCTAAGCGCCCATGAATGAAAAGCCCCTGGCCGAGTGATCGTCCAGGGGCTTTTTGCTGGCGCCGGCTCAGGCGGCCCGGGCAGCCTCGGTTTCCCCGTAGAGCGCGCGTTCAATGCAGGCGCGCGCCTGGTCGGCCAGTTGCGAGCGAGTGCGGCCCAGGCTGGCGATGGGTTCGAGGAACTGGATGCGCACCTCGGCGATCTCGCCGGCGAACAGGCGACGCAGGTGCCTCACCAGCTCGTCGTCGCCGACGAAGGGCGCCAGCGGATCGCGCTCGCCGTCGCGCAGGTAGCTGATCGCCAGCGGTTGCAGCGGCCGTTGAGCCTCGATGGCGGCGCCGAGCATGCGCCCGTGGAAGTGCCGCACGCTGGCGCCGTCGCTGCTGGTGCCCTCGGGGAAGACCAGCACCGGCAAGCCCCGCCGCAGCCGGTGTGCCATCGACTGGCTCAGCGCGCCGCTGTCGCCGGCTCCACGACGAATGAACAGGGTGCCGGCCTGCTGCGCCAGCCAGCCGGCGAGCGGCCAGTGGCGCACGTCGGACTTGGACAGGAAGGACAGCGGTGCCAACCCGCCGATCAGCGGGATGTCGGCCCAGGAAACGTGGTTGCTGACCCACAGCATCGGCTGGCGCGGCGGCGCGCCCTCGATGCGCAGGCGAAACGGCAGCGCGCGCCCCAGGTGGGCAAGGAACCGCCGTGTCAGACGCTGGCGCAGCGGCAGCAACTCGCGTCGGGTAAGGGCGCAGAGCAGGGCCACCAGCCCGCCGAGCGCCGCGCCGAGGGCCAGCACGGCGAACAGCCGGGCGAAGCGCAGGGCGACCCGCATCAGACGGCCGCCTTGAAGTGACGGGCGTAGCGCGGGCACAGCTCGTCGCGCTTGAGCAGGACGAAAACGTCGGCGCTCTGGAAGTCCGGGTCCCAGCAGGGTTCACCGCAGACCTTGGCACCCAGGCGCATGTAGGCCTTGAGCAGCGGCGGCATCTCGACGATCAGGTTGTCCGGCAGCTCCAGCCGCGGCAGCGGGTTGGTCGGCTCGGCGCGCAGGTGTTCGGTGCTCAGATGGCGTTCGCGCAAGCGCTGCATCACCGCCTGGGCCTGGATGCCGCCGTCGCGCAGGGAGATGCTCGCGCAGCCCATCAGGTAGCGGTAGTCACCTTCGTTCAGCACTTCGGCCAACTCGCTCCAGAGCACGGCGATGGTGCCGCCGTTGCGGTAGCGCGGATCGACACAGGTGCGGCCGATTTCCAGCAGCGGACCTTGCAGGCCGTCCAGGCCGTGCAGCTTGAATTCCTTCTCGCTGTAGAAGCGCCCCAGGCGGGCGGCGGCACGGTGGTCGAGCAGCCGGGTGGTGGCGACCAGCTCGCCGCTTTGCAGGTCGCGCACGCCGATGTGGCTGCAGTGCCGGTCGAACTCGTCGCTGTCCAGGCCGGCGTCGGCGCCGTCCAGTTGCGCGTCGAATTCGGCGCTGAATACGCGAAAGCGCAGCGACTGCGCCTCCTGCAGCGCTCGCCGGCCGACCAGGCGTTCGGCTTGCGGGCGACGGACGTGGCGGGTTTCGCGGTCAAGGGCGAGTTGCGTCATGGCAAGCCTCCGGAGGCAGCGGGTTGCGGCCGGTCGGTAATGTTGGGCAAGCTCAGGCTAGGTACCCGTGGTGTCGACCGGATGACCGTTCGGTGACACTTGCATGACGCCCACCGAGGACATCGCTATGCCCTGGCAGCCCCTGCTTGGTTCGCTCGATCGGCTGCCCGCCGACCTGGCCCTGGACGACTGGTACGACGCCTTGCTGCAGCGGGCGGGCGAAGGCTCGCCGATGGAGCTGGCGATGCTCGCCGGACGCCTGGCGGCGACGCCCGGGCTGGCGTTTCTCGGTGGCTACCAGGCTGCGCTTCGCGTGCTCTGGCCATCGGCGCCGGCCAGCCTCGGCGCGCTGTGCGTGACCGAGCAGCGCAGCACCCGGCCGGCGGACATGCGGACGCGCCTGGACGGTTTGCTGCTGGACGGGCGCAAGGATTTCGTCACTGCCGCCGACGCCGCCGACTGGCTGCTGGTCGCCGCGCGCGACGAAGCGCCGGGCGCGTCCCCGCGACTGGCACTGTGCGTGGTGCGCAACGGCGCACCCGGCGTGCGCGTGGAAAAACTGTCGGCGCTGCCGCTGATGCCCGACATCGCCCATGGCCGGCTGCACCTGCAGGGCGCGCAGTGCCAACGTCTGGCCGGCGATGGCTGGGACGACTACACGAAGCCGTTCCGCACCCTCGAGGACATCCATGTGCTGAGTGCGGTGCTGGCCTGGGTCTACGGCGTCGGCATGGAATGCGACTGGCCGCAGGCGTTGCGCCTGCGTTTGCTGGCACTGCTCGCCGGTTGCGCCGAAGTCGGACGGTTGTGCGCGCGCGCTTCGGCGACGCACCTCCTGCTCGCCGGGCTTTTCGCGCAGATGGATGCCCTGCGCGGCGAACTCGATGCGGCCTTCGCGGCGGGGCCCTCCCAGTGGTCCGCCCTCTGGCAGCGGGACGCGGGGTTGCTCGATCTGGCCGCCAAGGCCCGCGCCAGACGCCTGGAAAAGGCCCTGGCGAACGCCTGAGCAGAAGGCTGGCAAAGCGCCACCTTAGGACCCTTAGGGCGCGGCCTTAGGGGGCTCGTAGGGGTTTACCCAATTTCGGCGATTGACCGGCGTCAATAAAATTCACCCCAAGCGTACCGACACAACGAAGTGCATCGCAGCTGATGGGCAGCGCCTCGTGAACCTACCTCTCTCCAGGTACGCCAAGGAGAATGAAGATGCTGTCCAAGAAAATCATCGCCGGCGCCGCCCTCGTAATCGCCTCCCTCTCTGCCGGTTCCGCCCTCGCCGCAGGCTCCCTGCAAGGCCAGATGAACGTGCAGATCACCGTCGGTAGCGGTTGCACCGTCACCAACGGCACCAACGACGGTTCCAACAACGCTTTCGGCAACCTGACCTTCGGCAGCTACGCCGACCTCGCCAACATCGTCAACGGGCGCTCGGTCGGCTCGGGCGGCGGCAGCTCCTTCGGCGTCAAGTGCAGCCAGGGCACCGCCTACAGCGTCGCCCTCGACTCCGGCCAGAACGCCAGCGGCAACCAGCGCCGTATGCAGCACAACGGCGAGTTCGTGAACTACGACCTTTACCAGGACACCAGCCGTAGCCAGGCCTGGGGCAACGGCAGCAACGGCGGCACCACGCTGGCCGGCGTCGGCACCGGCAACAACAGCGAGCTGGTCGTCTACGGTCGCGTTCCGGCGCAGACCACCCCGTCGCCGGGCACCTACCTGGACACCGTACAAGTCACGGTCGCCTGGTAATTCCACGTCTGCCTGCGGAGCACTCGACCTTGGCCTGGCACTTCTTGCTGCGCGCCGCGCTCTTCGCGGTGCTGCTCGGCGGCTCCTACGCGAGCCACGCCGCCAGCAAGACCGCCACCCTCGGCGTTCAGGCCACCCTGCTGCCCGCCTGCACGGCAGGAAGCAGCGTCTCGGGAACGGTCTCCTTCGGTACCTTCAATTTCGGCACCTACCTGACCCTGGACTCGGCGGTCAGCATGGTCGGCCAGGCCGGTTCCGGCGCATTGCGCGTCAATTGCCTGAACAACACCCCGTACCGCGTGCTGATCAGCGCCGGCGGTTCCGGCTCGGTGGCCAATCGCAGGATGACCGGCCCCGGTGCTAAGACCCTTGGCTACAACCTCTACACCGACGCCGCCTTCACCACCGTGTGGAACGACAGCACCGGCGTCAGCCGCACCGGCAACGGCGAGGACCAGTGGCTGCCGGTGTACGGGCGCGTCCCGGCGCAGGCTGTGCCGCTGGCCGGCGTGTACACCGACACCCTGACCGTGACGATCAGCTGGTGAAAAGGCGGCCTGGATTTCGTGCGCGCCTGTGCCTGGCGTGCCTGCCGGCGGTCCTGGCGGGAATGCCGGGCGCGGCATCGGCCGATACCGGCAGCAACGAGCTGACCCTGACCGCCAGCTTTCAGCTCAGCGCCTCGGTGCAGGCCGGCTGCGTGCTCGGTGGCGGCAGCACCGACGCCACCAGTTTCGGCCGCATCGACTTCGGCCAGCTGGCCAGCCTGAGCGCCGACGTCAAGGTGGCGAGCACCGTCAGCGGTGGCTCGATCCAGCTGCAATGCACGCCCGGCACCGCGCTGACCATCTCGCTGAACAGCGGCGCGAATGCGGCCTCGGGTGCGCGCTACATGGCTAAAGGCGGTGAGCGACTACGCTATCAGTTATATCAGGACGCCTCGTACGCCACGGTGTGGGGCGACCAGAACAGCGGGACGCCGTTGAGCATGACCTTTCCCGCCGGCGGCACGCTGTCCCTGCCGGTGTACGCACGTCTGTTCGCCAGCAGCCCGTTACCTTCGGCCGGTCTCTATTCCGACGTCGTGACCGTGACTGTCACCTACTGAGAACGAACCTTCCTATGCCTGATGCCCGTTCCTCCCGCCATCTCCGTATCTTCCGCCGCCTGCTCGGCGTGCTGGGTTTCGCCGGTCTGCTGGGCAGCGCGCAGGCCGCCACCTCGGTGCTGATCTGGCCGATCAACCCGGTCATCGAGGGCGAGGGCAGCGGTGTCGCGCTGTGGTTGGAAAACCGGGGCGACGCGCCGGTGAAGCTGCAGACGCGCGTACTCGACTGGAAGCAGCAGGGTTTCGCTGACCAGCTCGGCGCGCAGCAGGGCGTCGTCGCGAGTCCGCCGATCATCAGCGTCGAGCCGGGCAAGCGTCAGTTGATCCGGCTCATTCGCCGGCAGCCCGCGCCGCCGGGCGTCGAGCAGGCCTACCGCGTGCTGGTGGACGAGCTGATCCCGGAAGGCGGCTCCCAGGGCGACAAGGCCGGCGTGCAGTTCCAGATGCGTTACTCGGTGCCCCTGTTCGTCTACGGCGCCGGCCTGGCCGCGCCAAAGGACGGCGCCGCCATCGCCGATGACAAGGCGGCCGCCGTGGCCCTGAGCTATCGCGTGGAGAGCGAAGGTGGCCGCCGCTGGTTGCGCCTGCACAACGCCGGCAGCGTTCACGCGCGGCTGTCCGAGGTTCGCCTGGTCCAGGGCGGCAAGGCCGTGCCGGTTGCCGAGGGGCTGCTCGGTTACGTGCTGCCCGGCGCCGACATGCGCTGGCTGATGCCGGAGGCTGTGCAGTCCGGCGCGTTCACCCTCGAGGCACGGGTGAACGAGCGCAGCGATCCGCAGACCATCGGTGCTCGGTAGCGGGTTGGGGCCAGCGTGCGGGGGCTGATATGGAGTGTTTTGCGGGCGTGTCGTCGATCGCTGCTGCTGTGCCTGTGCATGGCCGGCACGCCTGCGTCGGCCGACGAGGAGCCGATGCAGCTGTTCCTCGAACTGGTGCTCAACGAGCTGCCGACCGGGCAGATCATCGAGGTGCAGGCCGTCGGGGAGCACTACCTCGTGGCGCGGCGTGACCTGATCGCCGCCGGCCTCAAGCTCGATGCCGAGGGCGCTGACCCCGTCGCGCTGGACAGCCTCGCCGGCGTGCGCAGCACCTACGAGCAGGAAATGCAGCAGCTCAGGCTGGACGTCCCGGTCGAATGGCTGCCGCGCCAGCAGATCGGTGTGGCCAATGGCGGCGACCGGATCGAGGCCGTCACCTCGCTTGGCGCGCTGTTCAACTACGACGTCTATTACAGCAACACCGACGGCGGCAATGCGCTGGCCAGCGCCTTCACCGAGCAGCGCGTGTTCGGCGAAAAGGGCGTGTTCTCCAACAGCGGCGTCTATCGGCGCAGCTTCGGCGGTGTCGGCGATCTCGATGGCTACTACCGCTACGACAGCTACTGGCGCTTCAACGATCAGCAACGCCTGCTCAGCTATGCCGCGGGCGACGTGGTCAGCGGCGCGCTGACCTGGAACAGCGCGGTGCGCCTGGGCGGCGTACAGCTGTCGCGCAACTTCGCCCTGCGCCCGGACCTGATCACCTATCCGATGCCGCGCTTCTCCGGCGACGCTTCGGTGCCGAGCACTGTCGACCTGTTCATCGACAATACCCGGGTCAGCAGCGAGACCCTCAAGCCGGGGCCGTTCACCTTCAACAGTGCGCCGGTGATCAGCGGCGCCGGGCAAGCCACCGTGGTGACCACCGACGCGCTGGGACGCCAGGTGGCGACCACGGTGCCGTTCTACGTCACCAACACCCTGCTGCAAAAGGGCCTGACGGACTATTCGCTGTCCCTCGGCCGGCTGCGGCAGAACTACGGGCTGGAGAACTTCTCCTACGGTCGCTATGCCGGCAGCGGCACCTTCCGCTACGGCCTCAACGACCGGATCACCCTGGAAAGCCACGCGGAAGCCGCCAGCGGCTTCCAGCTGACCGGCATCGGCAGCACCTTCTCGGTCGGCACCTTCGGCAGCGTCACTTCCTCGGTCAGCCAGAGCCACTACACCGACAGCGGCCAGCAGTACAGCCTCGGCTACAGCTATTTCTCGCGCCTGTTCGGCGTCTCGGCGCAGCGTATCGAACGCACCCGCGGCTTCGCCGACCTGAGCGTGGTCGAGGCGCTGGACGCGCGTCCGCTGGACAACTTCCTGCTCAAGCGCAGCGACCAGGTGACCCTGACCTTCAGCCCGTCGGGGCTTGGCTCGGTCGGCATCGGCTACTTCGCCAACCTGGCGCAGGACGGCAACAGCACCCGGCTGATCAACCTGTCCTGGTCGCGCACGCTGTGGAAGAACATCAGCTTCTACCTATCGCTCAATCGCGTGCTGGACGAGGACGGCTACGCCGCCCAGGCGCAGGTGGTGGTGCCCTTCGACATGCTCTCGACCCTCAGCGCCAGCACCGACCGCAGCCGCAGCGGGCGCTATTCGCAGCGGGTCAACTACAGCCGCAACGCACCCAGCGAAGGCGGCGTGGGGATGAACCTCAGCTACGGCAGCGGCGACAGCGAATACACCCAGGCCGACTTCACCTGGCGCAACCAGAGTGTGCAGCTGCAGGGCGGTGCCTACAGCGATGCCGGCGAGATGACCCACTGGGGCGACGCCAGCGGATCGCTGGTGGCGATGGACGGCGGCCTGTTCGCCACCAACCGGGTCGACGATGCCTTCGTGCTGGTCAGCACCGACGGCTACCCGGGCGTGCCGGTGACCTTCGAGCACCAGTTGATCGGCGAGACCGACCGCAACGGCCATCTGTTGGTGCCCTGGGTGCCGTCGTACTACCGCGGCCAGTACGAGGTGGATCTGCTGAACCTGCCGAGCAACGTGGTCGCCGGCGAAACCCAGCAATTCATCGCGGTGGGCCAGGGCAGTGGCGCGTTGCTCGCCTTCGCACTGCGCCAGCAGTTCTCCGCCAGCGTCGTGCTGGTCGACGAGAGTGGCGCGTTCCTGCCCCAGGGCGCGGTGGCCACGCTGGTCGGCGGCACCGGGAGAAGCCAGGTCGGCTGGGACGGCGTGGCCTACTTCGAGAACCTCGCCGCGCACAACGAGCTGGACGTACGGACTCCCGAGGCTGGCCAGTGCCGCGCCCGTTTCGACATCGACCCGCACATCGCCGAAATGGCGCAGATCGGCCCCCTGACCTGTCATCGAACCACCGGAGCGCCATGAACAGAGTTTCCCC
>NZ_DJTK01000036.1:0-1435 GCF_002438225.1 Pseudomonas sp. UBA6310
TCGGCTCGTACTTCACGCCCACCTCGTACTGGCGGCTGGTGGTGGGTTCCAGGGGCGAGCCGTTGCTGAACACCTGCTGGGTCGGGACGAACGCGGTGGAGTAGCTGACGTAGGGCGTGAGGCCGTTGTCGAATTGGTACATCAGGCCGGTCTGCCAGGTGAAGTCGTGGTCCCAGTAGTCGAAGTCGGCCGCACCGTTGAGTGTGCCCGCACGGTTGCGGTACTGGCTGTTGACGTAGTCCTGGCGGCCGCCGAGGAGGAATATCCAGTTGTCGTACTTGCTCTGCAGTTGGCTGTACAGACCGTACATCTGCTGCTCCAGCAGGGCGTTCTGCACCGCCGCCTGCATCACCGGCTTGCCGCTGTAGACCGGGTTGAAGATGTCGATGCTGCCGCCCGCGCCCGCCTCCCAGTTCTGGTTGAACGAAGTACGATCGAAGCTCGCGCCCATCAGCACGGTGTGCTCGAACTCGCCGGCGTTGAAATGCCCCTCGAACTGGTTGTCCAGCGAGTAGACCATGGACTTGTTGTAGCGGTCGTAGGCCGTGTTGACGAGCGTGGTGCCGAAACCGCCGTTGTTCAGGTTGCCCGGCCAGGTTTCCTGGCGGTCGATGCGCGACTGCATGTAGCGCGAGTTCTGCCGGAATGCCCAGGTGTCGTTGAACGTGTGGCTGAACTCGTAGCCCAGCGACCAGCTTTCGCGCTCGAAATTGTCCCAGTACGGATTGCCGAGGAAGGCGTCCTTGTCGATCTTGCCGGCGGGATTGTCCAGCAGCGTGCCGGCGGCGGGATAGCCCAGTTCCAGCTTGGTACGGTCGCGCTGGTAGCTCGACAGCAGGGTCAGCGCGGTGCTGTCGTCGAAGTTCAGGGTCAGCGAGGGCGCGATGTAGAGGCGATCGTCCGGCACCTGGTCGACCTGGGTGTCGGCGTTGCGCCCGAGCATCACGATGCGCCCGAGGATGTTGCCCTCGTCGGTCAGCGGGCCGGAGACATCCACGCCCAGTTGCCGACGGTTGTTGCTGCCGTAGCTGAGCTGCACCTCGCCCTGCGGGGTTGCGGTCGGTTTCTTGCTGACCAGGTTGACCACGCCGCCCGGCGTGTTTTCGCCGTAGAGGATGGAGGTCGGGCCGCGGAAGACCTCGGTGCGCTCCAGACCGTAGGGCTCGCTGGTGCTGTCGTAGCGGTTGCCCTGCACGCGCAGGCCGTCGCGCAGCAGGCCGTAGCCGAAGTCGGTGGCGAGGAAGCCGCGGATGTAGAACAGGTCGCCAGCGAGCCCGTCACCGGCGGCGAACGGCGGCGCGAAGATGCCCGGCACGTAGCCGAGCACCTCGGTCAGGGTCTGGGATTTCTGGTCTTCCATGCGCTGGCGGGTGACCACCGAGATCGAGCGCGGGGTTTCCGCGAGCGGCGTGCCGGTCTTGCTGCCGGTGTTGCT